>DUTX01000178.1 GCA_012841865.1 Acholeplasmataceae bacterium
AAAACAAGACGCTTTAACATTTGACGATACTCCGACAATCGGAAGTGATAATCCTGTTACAAGCGGTGGAATATATACCGCTATTAATTCAATTCCGTTAAGCAAACTGAAAAGCGTGTCGGTTGATGTTAGTTTATCGCCACAGTTCTTTGATTTTGTAGATAAGGATTGGAGCGGAATGACTGGTTTTTCTGGTAGCCGTATTTGGACAGACGGCAACAATATATATTATTCAGATGGCCCACCGCAACAAAAAGTATTAGATGTTGCAACGGGTACTTGGAGCAACAAGGCTTGGAGTGGAATGACTGATTTTTTCGGTTCATATATTTGGACAGACGGCAACAATATATATTATTCAGTTGGCGCAACACAAAAAGTATTAGATGTCGCAACGAGTACTTGGAGTAATAAGACTTGGAGTGGGCTGACTGATTTTTCTGGTAGCCGTATTTGGACAGACGGAACTAATATATATTATTCAAATGGCTCAACGCAAAAAGTATTAAATATTGCGACAAGCACTTGGAGCGACAAGACTTGGAGTGGAATGACTAATTTTGACGGTTCATTTATTTGGACAGACGGAACTAACATATATTATTCAGAGAGCACAACACAAAAAGTATTAGATGTTGCAACGGGTACTTGGAGCAACAAGATTTGGAGTGGGCTAACTAATTTTTATGCTCCCTATATTTGGACAGACGGCAACAATATATATCATTCAGCTAGCTCAGAGCAAAAAGTATTAATTACTAATAAAAAAATACGCAGATAACGGAGGAGTAAAAATAGAGATTTATTAAAAGAGGTTTAAAATGATAAAATTATTACGAAAAAATATTGGTACTATAATAGCAGGACTTGGTTTTGCACTTCTTTGTATTTTAACCTTTGGCGATATAGGTGATATTTTATCTGCAGATTATTGGAAGAATGTTTCACAAAATATTACTAGTATAGGTTTTATGACAGTAAGTTTAACTATGATACAGGTTTCAATAAAACAAGGTATAGGAGAACAAGCTTTGTCTAAAGGCCTTAACACACAACTTACTCAAGATAAATATGAAGAGCATAGAAATTTAATAAGAGAGGCTAATGATAAAATGATTTATATGTCTTATTTTTTACAAGATTACAATAAAAGACATACTGCTCTAAAAAAACTTGAATTTTTGGTAAATAATAATTTCTCGTCGGAAGAGAGTCTTATGAAAAGTGGTAAAAAATCTTTGATTAAAAAATATAAAAAGACCAGGGTTTATCTTACTCTAAGTAGAATAAAATGGGCAACTACAGATGTTTGTTATAATAAATATGGTCAGATAATTACTCTCGCTGAACATAGGTCGAAAAGAACAATTAGAGCAATAACTTTAGGTCTCTTTTTTATGGTAGGAGCAACTTTGTTGACTAGAGGTCTCTTTTTTAATCAAAGCGATGTTCCATTAGGTGAAAAATTTGTTAAACTTTTTACATATGTTCTTACTATTGCCATAACGTCTTTACCTATAATATTAAAAGAATATGAGAAGGGTGCCTTTGGTGTTCCAAATGACTTAGAAGAATTAAATAATATTTGGACCGAGTTTAAAAATTGGCCTGTTCCAGAATGGGTTAAGAAAGAAGTAAAGGAGATTAGCAATGAAAAAGAAGGAAAAAGAAGTTACAGCAGAACAGATATACAAGAGCAACAAGAGGAAAAGCAAAATATTAGGGACCTTAGCCCCAATAGTGTGGTATCTGTTCTTAAGTCTAACAATGATATTCTCTATAATGACAATAGAGAATAGTATAAGTAATCTAAATGAAATAGATGATTTACTTGATGGTGATGTATATACAGATATACAATTAGAAGAAAATTATTTACAACTTATAGAAAAGTATGGAGAGTGGACTATAAATGGAAAAACAGGAAGTTTGGTAACTTTTAAAACTATAGATTTTCGTAATGTTGTTTTTGCAGGTCTTAGTATAACATACAGTATTGTTGCGCTTATATCATTTCTCTTAGCAATAATATTAGGCAAGATATTATTTCCTTTGTTGGCCAAAATGTATAAAAATGCAAATGAAGAATTGGTAGATATATCATCATTGAGAACAGCAGAAACAGTTAATGAAATGGCTGGCAAAAAGACGAAAAAAACTAAAAAGGAGTGGTTTTAAATGAAAGAAGTAATTAATGAATATTTACCAATAATAGTGAGTTACGCTATTACTATTATAAGTTATATATTATTTCTTATTATACGGATAGGTACTAAGAAAACAGGCAATATGCTTAAAGCTTTAATTAAAGATAAACTTTTATATATAGATAATGAAAATAGTATTTTAAAATCAAAGTTTGAAGAAGAAATAAATATTATAAAAAATGAAATGAAAAAAATGAGTGATAATCAGAAAAAATTAGAACAAATAATTTTAATTTTGTTAGGGGAGGGCGAAGATGATGGAAAAGCCTAAAAAAACTATAAAAGAACAAATTATAGAAAATAACGAAAAAATAAAAAAAGAAATCTCTGTAGATACAGAAAGGCAAATAAAAATAAGTTTAAATCAATTAACGAAATATGTAGCAGATTTACGCGAAGAAGTAATAAAATTATCAGAAAAAATTAAATATTATAGTAGAATATTAAGTAAAGCAAAAGACAAATATATGAGTAAATAATTTTTAGAAATCAAATATAAGATAAATAATATAAGACTGCAAAACGGCTAAACATCCGAAATTCGTCTAAAACTGTTTAAGGAGGGACATGAATATATGTTATTCGGTCAAGAAGGTGCTAACGAATTATCTATTAAGGACATAGAGGACTTCCTTGAAGATAAGGGACAGGCAACACCACCTGTAGTAGAAGAAGAAAAAGAGCCTCCGGCGACTCAACCGGGTCAAGAAAAAGAAGAACAGACCATTGAGAAAACTAGAGCCTTCGCACGTCGCTTAAAAGAAGCAACTATTAAAGCGAGAAACGAAGAGCGAGACATAATAGCACAAGAATTAGGCTTTGAAAATTATGCTGATATGCAGAAAAAACGAGAAGCTGAAATTCTTGAAGCAAAGGGATTAAATCCCGAAGAAGTTACGCCTATAGTAGAACAATTGGTACAAAAACGACTCAGCGAGGACCCTAGATTAAAAGAATTTGAACAATTCAAAAAGCAGAGAATGGAAGAATGGGCAGCTAAAGAATTGGCAGAACTTAAAGCTTTAACGGGTGGCAAAATTTCAAAAATGGAAGAAATACCAAAAAATGTTATTGAGTTATGGAAAACTGAAGGTTCACTTAAATCTGCTTATCTTAAATTAGAAGGTGAAAATCTAATAAAAGAATTACAAAAAAATAGTATAAGTAGTCAAAATAAGAGTTCTACAGAACATCTTGCAAATCCTCAAAGCGTACCTCCATCAAGCATAAGTAAGAACAAACGTCCTATGACTGAAGAAGAAAAGAGTATTTATAAATTGTTCAATCCAGACGTAACAGACGAAGAATTAGCCAAAATATTAAAAGATAAATAAGGAGGTCTAACATATGGCAACATTTAGAACAGCTCATTTACAATATGCCGTACCTTTTGATGTAAATGTAGTTGGAACAGTTCCTGAAGGAACTGATATTACGGCATTAAATAGAAAATCTGCTATTATAGCGGGCGATTTTGTTATACTTACCCCTGCGACATCTACTGTGCCGGCTTATATTACTAAAGCAACAGCAGCACAGGTTGCAGCAAAGCAGGCAACACATATCGTTGCATTAACAGACATGACAATGGGTGGACATGTACCGACAGACCAGAAAGATTATCGTCCTTCTGAACTAGTAGGTGCTACCATAGCCCAAGCTCCTGTCGACGCTTCAATACCTACTAAAAAAGTGGCGCTCTATCCTATCTGGCATTGGGACGATATCATTCCTGACGCAGATGGTTTAGATGCTTTAGATTAAAGGAGGAATTAACTTATGGGTATGATAATTAATATTTCAGAAGCTCTAAAGAATAGGACAGATTACAATATTCTCCGTGAGCCAATCAATGATATGCTTAAAAGAAAACAAGAGGCTTTTGAACAGAAGAACCCTATTGACTTATTATTCAAGAGAGGTTCACTTAACAAATTTCAAGAAACTTATACATCAAGCATAGGTTTTTCACATGCATTTGCAGAAACAAATGATTATGCTGTAGCACCTATCTTCAACACGCATGAAGGTTTCTCAAAGGTGTATACCACTAGAACTTTCCAAGGTGGTTTTATAATTACTCAGCAAGTACTAGAGGACCAAGCTTATAATACCATAAAGAATACAGCAAATCAATTTATAACTAGATGGCATGGTGACCAAGTTGAATTCGCTATGACAGCTATTTCTTCTGGTTTTGGGCAGACTGTAATTTTCGGAGACCAATCAAATGGTGGAGAAAGTCATCTATTACTCACCTCAGCTGACAGTGTTGACGGTAATATTATGAACCCTGTAAAGAACCCTCTATTCTCAGCAGGACATACTATTGTAAGACGTAAAGGTATGACAGTACTTGATATAATCAATACACGTCAATCTAATGCTTTTTATGTACGAGATGGTGCTACAAATGGTATAGACCTTGATGGTGTAGATAGTGGCAAAGTAGCTAAATTAGCAGATATTTTGAACCAGGTAATCACAATACAAGAAAATTATAAAGATGACAATAATAAATTTGCAGGTGTCTCTGGGGCAAAGAGAATTGTAGCTCCTAATGATGCAAGATTAAAAGCAATGCTGGAAACAGCACTTGATATGCCTATGTTTAATGATATAGGACAGAAGATTGGACCTAATCCGGCTTATAAGAGAGCGACACTTGAAACAACTCCTTATCTTCGTGATTTGCCTTGTTGTTTTGATAAAAATATTCAACGTGGTGTAGGTTTCTTTATTGTTGACCCTGCTTATAATGCAGAAAATCAAGGACCTGAATTTACACAGCGTGTAGCATTCACATTGAATGTAGAAGAAAGCAAAAATCCATATGGCATATCTTACGATGCTCGTGAACGTTTTGATATTAACGTTGCGTCTTGGCGTGGTATAGCTTATGTTTATATAGGAAGTGCTGAGCCTACATTTGTGACAGGGCCTTCTCTTCAGCCAGATGGTTCAGTAGTTAATGTAATTGGGTTTGATGCTCTTACTCCTCTGACACCTATTTCTACAATTGTTACACCTGTAGACGTTATATAAAAGGGAGGTAATAAATGTCATTTAAAACTAAATTGGCAGAAGCTTTACAAAACCTTAGTGGAAAAGAATTGCCTGATATGGACACTACAGCTGGAGTATTACGTGCTTTTAATTTATTATATACATGTGTTGTAACTTTTGCACTAACTCCCGAAACGGCGAAAGTTGTTGTAAAACAAAACGGAGTATCAATTGCTCCTGAAGATGACGGCACATTTGCATTAAAAGAAGGCAGTTACACTTACTCGATATCTGCAGACGGATATTTCAGTTTAGTTGACCAAGCTTTAGTAATAACCAATGCCGATGAGACAACGGGTACAAAAACTGTTACAAAATCGCTTACCAAGTATTGTGTTGTAACATTTGACACAACTCCAGCGGGAGCGAGCATAACGGTTTATGACAGCACATCCAAAAAGGTTGACGCTGAAGCTGACGGAACTTATAAACTCGTAGAAGGAAGTTATACATATAATGCCACAGCAGATGGATATATAGGCAAAACAGCGCAAAGTCTATCAATTACTTCTAGTGAAGTAGCAACTGGGACAAAAACAGTAACGGTAACACTTGAAGTTGATGCAGACTAAATCCCTATAAGGCCAGACTGAAAAGGCTGGCCTTTAATCTTCTTAGCAGTATAATTAAATCGGTGCAACTCCGATTAGGAGGTAATATGTATACTTGGGGATATATTAAGGAAAATGTATTAAGTAAATTAAATCTTAGTGAGGAAGCCGCTAATCAGCAAGGCTTCCTTTCGCGATTTCCTTATTTGGCAAATGAAGCTATGACACAAATATGTTCTTCTATAAAGCCAAAAGAAACATTCTTTATAATAGAAGTATTAGATAAAGAACAAGCCTGGAAAAATTTAACTAATGAATTTAATATATATGTAGGACAACATATACAATCAGAAGAAGATGTAGAAGATAGTGAATTTAATGAGGCTTTTTGGGAAAAATGGCGTTCTTTACATTTTACATATGAACCTATTACTCTTCCAGATGACTTCATATCCTTTTGTGATGATAAGATTGAATATAAAGGTTATTATGATAGTGTCTTTTCAGAAGTAGGAGACGAGAAATTACAATATTATGGTTATAATCAAATAATTTGTAAAGACATAGGTATTTATAAAGTACCTTATAATGCTCGTTGGTTCTTTTTTACAAAAGATTTAGAAAACAATTTTGTATTACCAGTTCCTGCAGATATACTTGATGCTATAACTTCATATATAGTGAGTCAATGTTTTAAAATTGATGATGAGGCGAAATCTGCTATTTATCGTAATGAGTATGAAATGTTTTTAGCTCGTATAGATGACACTACTTTTAAATCACAACGGACTTTAACTATATCTGGAGGTTGGTAATGGCATCTTATACTACGAGAAGAACTCCCCTTTCTGTACCTGTCAGAGCCACTAAAGATGGGTTTTTTAATCATACACAATTCAAAGGTTTTTGTGATAATAATAATGACGTTAATCTTGACCCACAGATATTTGCTGATGCAAATAATATGTATGTAGATGAAAATGGAGTACTTATAAGTAGACCTCCATTGAAATTTTTTGACGGAGAGGCTTATATTGTAAATCAATGGTTTTTTGGTTCTTATGGTTTACGTTTATATAGGGTACAGACACAACTTGAGAATGATAATAATGAAATAGTTAAAGATGATTACGGCAATCCTATTGAGTTCTTTTTATTTCGTTTACGTTGTATAACGCATGACGTCGTCTATAATGATATTGATATGTTTAGTGAAATACAATGGCTCGCTCCTATAAATTCTGTTGGTAATGATTTTTTGCCTAAAATTACATGCATACAAAAAGAAGATAAGATTTTTATTTGGTTTACAGATAGAAATTCTTTTACTGATTTTGTATGTTTTAATACAGCAGGTTATTATAAGTCAGAATATGACAAAACCTTTCCCTTTTTTGAAACTGCCTATAAATATATCTATCTTCCTGTACATAAATTAGTGATAAATGGAATTGAAACTGAACTTGAAAGTAAAAATTTCTTAACAGATACTTATAGAAAAAGATATCAGCAATCAATGTTAAGTAAAATCAATTTTGAAAAGTTGGTAGATAGACAAATGTCAGTATCTCTTAATGGACCAGAAACTGATAATAAATCTAAATACCTTTATGATATTATAGTTAAACAAAATCAAGAAAAGATGCTTGTATATCCTTATTCTCCTATAGGCATAAATTATCACATAGATATAGTAAATACACCTCGTGCCTCTGTGATTATGAGATATAGTGATATATTGCATTCTATTGAAATAAGTTTTGATGGTAAAACTTTTAATGCATTACCTCTACTAGAAAACATTATAGGTAATCCATTAATTACTAAAGATGGATTATGGGTAATTGCCTTTACCACTAAGGGATTAGCTAGATGTCGTATTGTAGCGCAAGAAACTCTAGATTTTATTGAACCTGAAAGAGTACTCACTTGGTCTATTGTCCCTTATTTACGTTTTGCCACACAAAATGGATATCCTTTGGCTATAAATACTATAGATGAAAGTTTTGTCCCTATAGGCTATTTTGAAACAGTAGACCAATTTGCTTATATAATAAAAGCTCCTTACGCCTATGGAGAAGATATAACGTTACAAACTTTGTATACAGAATGGTTGTCCGGGAGCAATGATATTATATGGGCTCATTATAATATGATGAACGGTGATTATTCACATTGGAATGATACATCTGACAATATGAAAATTCATTTTTCATATACAGCTCCTGTAAAAGAAAGCAATAAAGATTTTGGCGCTGTAATCACAGTTATAGCGCCTGAATTCAATTTACCAGTTTCTATTACAGATAGAGCCTTAAGTTTCTCTTTTAACCAAGATCGTGAACAACTAGATAGAAGGCTTAAAAATCAAAAAAGAATTAGTATATATGAAGAAGGTAATGAAACAGGTTTTAATTATATTTATAAATTAACTCCGGGAAATAAAGATATAATTTTTGATGAGTCAATTATAAATATAGGTGAAGATAATGTTATTTTTAGTGCTATTCCTTTAAATGTATCTGTTGATGATGATTATTCTTCTACAAGAAAATATATAGTAGGTGATATAGTAACCTATCAAGAACAAATCTATAAATGTATTTCAGAACATACAGGAAAAATACCTACTGATAGTTATTATTGGTATAAATTTACAGATAACAACGGTTTTTCTATACCTTCATTTTATGTACTCGAATATGGACCAACTACAGACCCTACTAGATATAGTACAAAAATTTCGTGGAGAATGGCGACTTTATTAGGTTGTTATTCAGAAGCTTTATATACCTTCATAGATACGAGATATGCACGTTACAAAATAGAAAAATCAGATGGTACAAAAGGTTCTGTACAGAATAATGATAGAATACGGCTTACAAATTTAAATACTGATATCTCATATTCTGCGACAGACCTACAAAATTTATTTGGTGATTTTCCTAGAGACCCAGATGATACTACTACTACTTGGAGTGATTTTCTCAGCTTCGGGTTCGGACACGTACCAGCCCCTACTATACCTAAGGAATTTATAGGCAATTGTATGATAGAAAATATGAGTGATACAGCAAATATAATAGATATAATACACTTTTATTTTTTAGGTCAAGATAGAATAGAAGTAACAACTCCTTACAAAATGATAGATTATAATGTATCACTTAGATTTGAAAATGAACAAATTATTCAATGTTTTACCGCTGCTTATAATGCTAGGCTTTCCTCTGATATTTTTGCAGATGTAATTCTTGATGTAGAATATAATAGAACTGAACAGTCTAATACGAACAAAGTTACATATATACAAGACGTTAGGTCTAGAGCCTTTAGACTATTACCTAATACAAATATATTACAAACAGATTTATATTTGTATATAAATAACGAGATAATAAATTTACCTACAAATGGAGAATTATCTTTACAAATTGACGACAATGAAAGAAGAATAGCCAATGCAGATAAACTTACTTTAACATTAGAACAAATACAAAAATCTGGCAATATTCATAAAGTAACTCCAGATAATACTTTAGCTATAGGGCAAATATTATCAGGCGATACGATTTCTTTTGGCGATAATATATACAAGAGGGAAGATTATTTGACCGCAAAAAAATTTGTTATAGAAAAGATTATCATAGAGAATGGAGATATGACTTCAACAGGAGGGACTATTAAAATTGGTGATTTTGTGAGATTAACTTCTACTGATTGGTCGTATCCATCTAAACCTCCTGATTGGGAACCTGGAGATGAATGGCCTACTACTGGAGATTGGAACAATATCCCACCTCCTGCCATAGTTACCCATGATGGTAAAATAAGATTATGGTCTCATTCTGAAGATGACCAATTGCCCGCAGGTGAAGTCGAAATATATGGTACAGTAGGTTTAGAAAGACAGATTAAACCTTTA
>DUTX01000158.1 GCA_012841865.1 Acholeplasmataceae bacterium
ATAACGAACTGTATGAGCAAAAGTTCCAAATGGACACATATTGAATCTCCTTTCTTTTCACCTTATAATATGCATTATAAAATCCTAATGTATATACAGATGTCTTAGGTAAGTTCTAAAAATTGAGTGTTAAAATTAGGCATTGGTTATTGAAAATGATTATCCAAACAAAAAGTGCTGCCTGATTGCAACACTTAATTATCGTTTTCAAATTTTTTCGAATTCACAAGTTTCATAATGTTTAAACAAACTTGCTCACATTCAGAAACAGTTCCAATTCTATATTCGTCATGCTTTGTATGAACAATCACCTTTCCGAAAGTATAAGTGACATGACGAGCCCGAGAACGTTTCGGTGTCGCATGAACAATTGCATTCAGATTGATTTTTACTGTCTCATTTTTATAATTTAAATAAAGGAAATTCTCATCGTACTGAATAAGATTCTTCGGCTTTCTTAATTCAAAGATTATCAAAATTAGCATCAATAAAGCAAAAGCAAAGAATAAAAGACTATAACCGATTTCTATATAGATCATTAAAAATGCAAGTAAAGTAGTTAAAATTAAACCAAAAGTATAAACCACAATCACTCCACTAGACCTAAATCCAATGGTTTCTTTCATACTCTACCTATTTATTTGTAATCTAATTTTTTACTTAAGAAAGCTCCAAAGCCAACAAGTAACACAACATAAACTCCGTCAATTAATAACATCCAGAGATAATCTTTGCTTCCGAAGAGAGAACCAATTACTTGTAACAAAGGCACAAAAATCGTTAAAATCCGGTTCGCAGATTCGCTTAAGCGGAAAGAAATGATGGTATAGATTAATAGTGTTCCGATCAAGGAACCTATAACAACTCCTAAAGAAGCTCCGAGGGTTTTAAAGGTATAAGCCACGAATTGTAAAAAAGCATAAATTGCTAACGTAGCTAACATTCCGACTGCCCAGTGCTTAAAAACCACTAGAAAATCACCGCTACCAAAATTAATGACCAATCCGGTTAATAAATAATTCAAAAATACATACACGGTTGTCGCAACAAAAGCAATACTTAAGGTAAAAATCGCACCTGCCAAATAAATTGTGCTTTTGGAATAGCCGGCAACGACTTTATTGCGAATGGTGTTTTGGGAAAAGTCGGCCAACAAAATTACCAACATAAAGATTAACAATAAGAAGCCGAAGTTATTTAAGGGGCTAAATGAACCGATAAACGCCACTTCCGCATTAATTTGAAACAGCTCGGGATCAATACCTCTTACAACTAACCCGTATAAACCTGCCGACAAAAGCGGGAAGATAATTGCAAGGATTAAAATCGTAATAAACAATTTTCCGCTAAAGAATTTACGGTATTCCGCTTTTAAAATTTTAAGCATTGCCCTTTCCTCCGATAATTTCTAAATAGTAATCTTCAATGGTTTTATTAAGGTTTTCTACATTAGTAACAATAATATCTTCTTTAACAAAAGCTTTCAAAAGTTTATGGATTTCAATATTGCCTTTTATCTCAACAATATTAGCTTGAATAATTTCATAATCATAACCAACTAATATCTCTTTTATTTCACTACCAACAGGGTTTCCAAAGGTTATCTTTACAGAAGCGCGAGAAGTTTCATATAATTCTTCGACACTTACTTCCTTTAAAAGTTTTCCATGACTCAAAAAACCGTATTTAGTAGCAACTTTATCTAATTCAGAAAGAATATGGCTGGAAATAAAGAATGTGATTCCGCGTTCTTCGTTTAACTTCTTTATAAGTTCTCGCATTTCAATAATTCCAACCGGATCAAGACCATTCATCGGTTCATCCAAAATGATAAATTCCGGATTACTTATTAAGGCCATCGCAATCCCTAATCTTTGTTTCATTCCTAAAGAAAAGTTCTTTGCTGCCTTTTTATGGCCAATTAAATAATGTAAGCCGACAACATTTAAGATTTCTCTTGTTCTTTCTTGATAATTATCTAAGCCCAACATCCTGCATTGATAATGCATATTTTGTTCCGCAGTCAAAGAAAGATGCAAACTAGGCGATTCAACTACAGCTGCGATAGCGCCAAGACGATTTTTCTTAAACAATTCAAAACTGCCGCTGGTTGGGTTAGCCAACCCTGTAATTAAACGGATAATCGTTGATTTTCCGGCACCGTTTTCACCGATGCAACCATAAATATCCCCCCGTTCAATCGTCATATTGACACGATCAACCGCCAAAGTTGTACCATACCTTTTTGTAAGATCATGGGTTTTTAAAATATAGTTCATTATAACACCTCAATATAATCATTTTGCTATCTAAAATCTAACTAAAGAATATAAAAAGAGAAATTCATCTAATGATATTATTGTAGCAATCGCAAGCAAAAAAGTCAATATAAAATGTTTTAAAATAAATGCCCTTTTGGCTAGTAAGTTTTCTTAATCACAGCGCTTTGGAGTTTCTTTTTTTAAAGTCTTCAGAATAAATATATAGATACTAACAATAATTGCAATAAATGTTATGATTATTCTAAAAACAAGGTTTTTAAGTAAAATCCAACAAATTGGAATCGTTATCCATATCAAGACTATAGCCGATATTTTTGCTCGTAAAGGAATTGCTTTATGGGTTAGATAATTATAAACATATTTCCCAAATACTTTATGATTTATTAACCAAAAATATAATCTCTCTGAACCACGAAGATAAAAATAAGCCGCCAGTAATATAAAAGGTGTAGTTGGAAGAATCGGCAAAACTATCCCGATGATGCCTAAGCCTAAGGAAACACTTCCAAGAATGATATATATAATGTTTCGAATATTTCTTCCTCCTTTTTATTATATTATTTACCATATTTATTCAATCTAATTCAGCTTTAGTTTGATGAATATATTCTTTAGAGAACATTTAATAATTTTATCATATAAAACTTAAAAATGTTAATTATTTGCCTCGCTATTAATAAAAAACAGGCCTATTTAAAGACCTGTTAATATTTTGACTATGTTAAATAATTAGTGGTCACCACTAATTTTGTAACAGGTTTTTTTAATTAAAAAAAGAGTCTCTATTTGTGCTATAATTTTATGTTATTGATGATGTTAGTGTTGAAAAAAAAATAATAAAATCTTGTGTTACCTCACTTTAAAAAAGAACTATGATCTATGTCCTGATTGTAATACTAAAAACCCTATAGTTCATGGTTATTACAAGAAGAAAATAACTCACAGGCCAATTTTGAAAATTGTGATAAAGAACTGGATGAATTTATTTATGAATTTAATAATTCACATATTGAGGAGTTAAGAACCTTTGGTAAAATTATAAAAAATTGGCGAACAGAAATAATTAATTCTTTTATTAGAATTGGAAATAGAAGGTTATCCAACAGTGCAATTGAAGGTGTAAATTCAAGAATAAAAACAATAATCAAAAATGCAAATGGTTATAATAATTTTAAGCGACTAAGAAATAAAATTATATTTTCAATAAATAAAAATGTTCCAATAAAAGGAACTCCAAAAAAATAAAAATTGTGTATTTATTTAAGTCAAAAAGCATTTCAAACATACGATTGAAATGCTTTTTTTGACCACTAATTTTGTAACAGTAGTAAAAACCACTAATTATTTAACAGCGCCATTATCTAAAACTACTAATCTAGTTCAATATTACCATCTGAACAATAAACAGTTATATTAAAATCGTACCAACCGTTATAATTATACATGGCATTCCATTCTGCCTTAGTTCCAGCATAATAAATGGAATCTAGTGAGGATAAGGATAGAGTTAGTTCAGTTAAAACGACATTTTTCGAAAGCGAAATTTCTTTAAGATAATAGCAATTTGTAAAGAGAAACTCACCGAGATATTTTATGCTATCTGAAAAAACAATATTAGTGAGATTTCCCATATTCAAAAATAAATAATCACTTAAGACCACACAATTATCATTTAAGATAATCTCAGAGCTTTCTTCATCCTTAACTTGGAGAGCAATAAAATAAGGATTGTTTTCCGTTCCCAAATAGTAAACACCTGCATCAAGAATAACCTGGTTAATATCAATATCAATAGCATAAACGGCAAAAGATTTTATATTTTCGTGAATATAAAAATCAGTCAAGGAACTGCAATTGGAAAATGCTCTTTCCTTAATTTCGGTAATGCTTTCAGGTATTCTAACCTCAGAAAGATTTGAACAAGCGTAAAAGGCATTTCTTCCAATAACTTTCAATGTCTCAGGAAGAACAATAGAACTAATCTCTGTATAAGCAAATGCATAATTTCCAATCACAACCAAAGTTTCCGGGAGAATAAAGTTCTCGCTTATATTTTTTGAATTATAAAAAGCATGTCCGGCAATGATTTTTGTAGCTTGATTTAATTCAGTCACTGCTCGATTCAAATCACTCGTTAAATAAACATAATAATCATTTCCATTTGCTTGTAAATAATAGTGGCCGTTTTCTTTAGTAATTAGTGGTGAATCATAATTAAAGGCAGCACTATTAATAAACAATAAATCATCAGAAAAATTTAATTCTCTAAGCAATAGATTATCTGCAAAAGCACCGCCTTCAATTTGAAGAAAACCGGAACCTAAGGTGATAACTTCCAGTGCTTCTAACCCCCTAAATAAGGAATTAATAAAAGTAGCTCCTGAATTTATTGTTACTCTTTTTAAGTTTTTCGGTAAATTATCTTCAAACTTCGATGCTATCGATACATCATAAGAGACATGAAAAATGCTTAATTCTTCTAGATTGAAAGCAGAAACAATAGAATTATATTTCAAATCCTCAAAGTTGCCCTCGATGTGAAGTTTAGTTCCGAGAAAGATAATTTTGTCGTTTTTAAATTTTAAAGGATCAATTGTATATTCGGCGTCCATTATTACCCAACAAACGGTGCGATCAGGTAGTGTTATTTTTATTGAATCAGTTTCTTTTTTAATCGTTATTTTTTTAGCTCTGCTCATAATATAATCTGCATTGCTATCATTTGCTCTAACACTTATTTCAATATCATCGCCTGCAGGAATATCAAAATAAGTATTTTCAGTCGTAGATTTTTTACCGTTTACAACAACTTCATAATTATCAGCATATCTGACAGCTTCCCAACTAATATTCCAGCCCGTATCAGTCTGAACAATTTCTAATTCAGGAGAATTCAGACGAATATTAGTAAAACTGGAAACAACATTTTTGTTTATCCCGTTCATAAAGATTTCAAGCTGATATTCTCCGGCAGGCAAGCTTTCATAAAATACAAACTCAGGATTGCTTGAATAATAGCCACCGATAAAACTACCCGTTATTTTATCATATACACTAGTATTAAAACCGTTTACATAATAGGCAACATCCTCAAAAAGCGTCCAATAAACAACTCCGATATTGTAATCAACGATAACATTGGAAATAAAATCTTCCGGAATTAAGGATGTTTTTACAGAAACACTTGTATAATCTGAGTTTGCGGTTGTTTCACCGTCCCCTCTTGCTCTAACCTTGAAGGAAACATTTTTTCCTTCTTCATAATAAAAATTGGAAATATCAATTTGGGTCTGGTTAACATTCTCATCATAGATGATTTCATTTCCTTGAGATATTTGAACATGATAACCATTTGTACCTGAAATTGCCTGCCAACGAGCAATTGTTCCCAAAACCGTAACTTTAGGTTTGGGTAGTTTTTGGATACCGCCGGTGTTTTCTTTTTCTACCCAATCGGCATATAGATTCAAATCGTCTTGCACTAATTCATTGTTTGTAAAACGTCTTTGTAAAGTTGAGCCATTATCATTGGATGTATACCAACCATTAAAGATATAGCCGGTGCGTTCAGGCGTATAGTCGCTGATTTTACCACTGACAGTTTTAATGGTTTGAGATTGATTGGTTCCATCATTTAAATTATATGTTACATTATAGACGGGCACTTTATATTGATACTCAATTGTGCTTTCTTTGCTTGCGTTACTTTTACCAGAAACACCTTGAGCTCGAACACTGATTGTATAATCCTCATCTTCAAAACCTACATTGAGTTTGTAATAAGGATAATATTGAATCTTACTTGAAAAACCGTTAACTGTTACGATAAAGCCCCCACATTCATTGTCAACATCAATCCATTTCCAAGAAACAATATTATTTTCAATTTTTAAATCTGTAGGCTCATTTAAAACCGGTAATTCTTGATTAGTAATTACGGCATTAAAATTATAAGAACTCACTTTCCAGGAAGTTTCATCAACAATTGCGACCGTAATTTCAACATACTTACCTGAAAAGTTTGAGAAAACATCTAAGTTAGCGAGATCAAGCTCCCTTTTATCTTTATCCACTGCATAAGTGCTCGGATTGCTTCTGTCGGGATTACTTATTGTTACAGAGAAGGAATAATTTTCCCTAATATTTGCATCCCACTTTAAAGTTGTTCCTTCAAGTTCTGCCGAAAAAACCTTCAAAGCAGGTTCGCTAAAAGTTGCTTTTACTTTTACATCACCGATGGGCATGAAAAATGTATAGGTGGTATCATTTATCTTAGTTATATCAAAACCAATATAGTTTTGATTCTCCTTATCAAATAACATAAAAACTTTCACTTCAACTTCTTTTCCTTGAGGAATAGTGACACTAATCGTCACTTTCTCATTTTCCATTGCTGAGGTCTTATCGACGCTCACCCATTCCTGAACATCTTCTTCAATTGTAATTGAAAAAGGTCCTTTTAATTCATCTTCTATACCGGGGTCAATGTTATTACCGTCGTCACAAGCCGTTAGGGTTGTAAAAAGGGCAATAATGATAAATAAAAAATAAAATTTCTTCATAAATTTTCTCCTCCAATCTAGTTTTATAAATACTTCAATTACTTCTGAAAATTATTCAGATTTGATAAAAAAGAGTAGAAATAAAAAATAAACATTTTATACTTATTTAGATCCACATTTAGATTTGAAACTTCTAGTCATTCAAATAAAATGTTCATCTATTATTAATACTCTCAATTTAGTTTTGATTTAATTACAAAATTTTGCCCTTATACAAACAAAATAGCGTTAACTTAAAGACCTTTTTCTCCCTCATTTCTATCGCTGTTTTTTTTAGTTCTAAGAAGAATTGGTAAAATCTCCTTTACCTTTATTAATTGTACCATAAAATGTAAATCAAGTAAATGGATTCTTCAAAATAAAAGGAAATCATTAATGATAAGCAAATGGTTACTCGTTCACATTATTAAATTAAAATGCGTTCGATTTTAACTCCTCGTTTTCCTAAAGCTTCAACTATCTTATCTATGTTTTTAGTCATACTGGAAACTCTACAAAAAGTTTTGCCGTTTCTATCTGAAAAAATTATGTATTGGCCTTTTTCGCTTATACTTTTAAGATCTTTTGCTTTTATAGTTTTCTTCTTGAAGAAACGAATGACTGTAAAATTATCTTTATCCAGAACTTCATTGTTTCTCGTTAAATCAAAAAGTGCTACTGCAGAAACTAAACCAAAAAACAATCCCATTCCAATACAAACCCACATTCCAAGCGGATCTTTAATAAAAAACGCCCCAATGAATATACCCCAGCCAATGATACTAAATACAATTAAAATATTAAGAGCCTATTTTGGATATGAAGTCTTGATATATACATCTGTTATTTCATCATTTTCTGCAATTTCAACTTGAAGTTCTTTAATTTCATCATCTGTAAAATCGAGGTTATATATTTCTTGAGCTTTATTCTTTCTATAAATCGTTCTCTTATAAACAAAATAATAGATTGTTGTAAAAAGGGTGAAAAATGCAAAAACTGCACAAACAATCCAGCCAATTAATGTATTCTCTTTTTCTGCTTGTATTACTTCCTCTTCAGATAAAAAAACTTTGCCATCTATTTCAATAAAGTATACATTGCGAATTTTGTCATTGTTAGAATTTTTATAAAGCAGAACAACTGACATTCCCTGTTCAGCAAATTCATAAAACTCACCAATATTTATTTCATCAAAATAAAGGCTTGACACCCTGTATTTAACATTATCATATTTCAATTCAATTTCTAAACGATCATTTTTATAATAAAGCGCCTCTTCCAGGACTCCTTGAGCTTCTCTCAGTTCTCTGAAATCGGTTGGTTCGTCATTAATATTAATTAAGAATATTACTAAAACCATAATCAAGAATAAAGGAGCAATAATAAAACTTGAAATGCGGATAGATTTTAGTTTTTTATTTGCATTTCCAATAACTTTTCGATATGAACTTCCGTAATAAAGTCCGATTTTATAATCACTTTGTCCCTTTAACTCATTTAATTGTTTTTGTTTGTGTGAGATAATTGAACCAAGTGTGACAAACGCAACAATTACAAGCACAACATCATAGGTAAATTCTACATATCCTATAATTACTAAAAAGAAAAAAATAACCGCCACAGATAACATTATGCATATTTGACCCAAAACAAATCGATTTCTATCTCTATCGATAAATTCTCTTTTTTCCTTACCGATTGTAGAAATAATGTTTCTTTGTCTTTCGGTAAAATTTCCGCTGTCAATTAACATAATTTAACTCCCCTTCTTATTTTACTTTAATTTTATAATATTATTGGAAAAAAGTATAGCCTTAGAAAGGTGAAATAAACAAAATTCTCTTTCCTTAAAGCTAATGTAAAAAAGTCGCTATTCATTTATGAAAAGCGACTCTTTAATAACTTTGCTTTTAATTAAATCCTAAAAGTTTATCCTAAAAACTAATCTTAATTATCCCAACTAGTATCATCCTTATATAATCCCCAGCCAACGCCAACAGTATTATCATGAATAACAATCGCAAATTCCCGAATTCTTTGGCGTCTGGTAGTGCCTTCAATATAGAAGTATTTACCGACATAATTGCCAAATTCATCAAGTTCAGGGTCGTGATTATCTAAGTCGGGGAGTAAATTTTCATCTGTTTTCCAATCATCGACACCTTTTGGTTTTAAATAGATACTATAATCATACCTCTCACCACTTACAAAATCCCCACTGGTGGGCCCATTATAAATAGGAGTAGTGATAGAAAATCCATAACAACCACTTAAGTTTCGCCCAAAGGTGATTATATAGTTTTCAATTGTAGGCGGAAAATAAAACATTGTTGCTTTACTGTTTAATAATGGTAAATTATCATCATAAACAAAGTATTGTTTTATTATTCCTTCAAATGGATAAACTTCTCCACTACCGGGAACATAATTAATTCCCTCTTCTAATTGATAATTTCTAACATTAATTAAAACAACTCGATTTTTAATGGGTGATGTTTCATCACTAGCTTCTATTAACTCGCCGTTAGATTCATAATATAAAGTAAATCTAATTGTTAGGTTATACTTAATATCCTCAACAGAAATATAATAGTAAACAGCATTGGCATCACTAATAACATTGCCTTGATCATCTAAATCGACTTCAGGAATTATTCTATATTTAACCCATATAAAGTCATTCGGATCTTCTTCAAAACCAATATAATTTCCTTCTAATTGATCTGACCACTCGTCGTTTCCGATGTATCGTTGAATCTTAGCCCCAAGCGGAATTCTAAATAAAGGTGCATAATATTCTATATCAACATGTGAAACTTCGCCGTGGATATGAAAGATTTTTACACCATCTACATCAGCTTTGTCATAATCAATACCGTCATAATACATCAAAGGGTCATAATTTACATTTTCTATTAGTTCCCCGTTTTCTTTCTCTATCAAAGCAGTTATTAAGGGATAAGAGAAAATCATATCGCTGCTTATTTGAAATACTACATCTTGTAAATATGCACTTGTGCCCTTAGTCTTTTCAATAGTAATACTACCAATAGTATATATAAACTCGGTTTCATCTACAATTTCTCGCAAGATATTAAATTGATAAGTTTTCTTCCCAAGGCCCAGATCTGCGGTAATAACCATTCCAAAATAAGCAGAAAATGCCTGAACCCTAATTTCATCACCATATTCATAAGAGGTACCGTCATTGTTGAAAACCTCTAATGATACTTGCTTATATAAGTCTGAATTAAAAAATCCAAAGTCAATATCAATATTGGTAATAAAATCATTCCGTCTTACAGTTAAATCAGTAGTATATTCCCGGTTACCGTTTTTATAAATTATTAACTTGGGTACCCTTTCTTTAATAGTATGAACAATAATTTCCGAAGTTTTTGGCACAGCTTGGTTACCACTTTCATCAGATACATTGTATCTGAATTCATAATATTTCATGTTGTTCGCGTCATATTTGTAACATAAGGAAACACTGTTTAATACGGCATAAGGGGATAAGGAAATATTAATTATTTCAATTTCGTTAATCTTGATTTGATAATAAGTTTTATCATCAAGATAACTGATACCAGGATTTCCTAAAGGAGAAAAGGTAAGATCTTGATTATTGATACTACTTATTGGCGTTCCATATGGAACAAAAGGTAAAATTCTTGCAAATTCTATATAGGTAGTATAACTATCTGGATTGTCTATGTCCGGGGTTAATACCGTGCTCAAACCATCAGGGTCACTAGAATAGGTTAGATAAGAAATAGAAGTTAAACTATGTTTATCGGAGAGGTTTTTTGTAAAAACAATCAGATAGTCTTCTATATTACTGTAATACTTATACTTAATAGTATAAAGACCTGCTTTTAATTCTTCTTTTAAAGTAATGGTAATCGTGAAGATATTATTGTTAACAGGCGTTATCCTATATGTATAATAATCCTCAGAAACAGTATCTTCACCATAAAATAATCCTGTCCAGATACTCATATGATCTACCGGTAACAAATCATTTGCATTAAATGTAAATACGATAGTTCCATTCGGAGATAGTTTATGGGTATCAGGAATTACAAAAGTTTTATTTTGTATTGCCGGAGGGGTTATACTACTCGAATCAAATAAAACGGAGGACAATGAAATATCATCTAATCCCTGCGAAGATTCAACTTCTACAACTATTGTATACTCTGTTTTGTATTTGAAAACTCCATCATCATTGACTCTCTCAGCATAACCATAAATATGACAAGCAATTTCAGAATAAACAGTTATTTTATCTAGGAATGTTAAAGAACCTGCGGTAAGATTAGAAGTTGCCGATAAAATGAGCTCATAATCTCCTCCCAAGATATTGCTTGTTCGATTTTTATAATACTCATTAAAGATCTTAAAGTCTGCTTCGCTTTCCGGCACAACACCTATTACTGCATTTTCGGAAAGATCAGCAAATAACACTTTATAATAAATACTACCTTCTTGTGTAAGTGCATCTCTATTTATTATAAATGTTATTCGATTTTCTAACCCTTCCTCTGTTTCAACTACACTTAAGATCCCGTTTTGTAATGTCGGAATATCTCCATCATCATCTCCAAGAATAATATTACCCAATTCACTGTCCTCTATATGGGGCATAATCGCTGATTTATCATTATAACTTACTTGAAACATTGATTCATACTGGTCCATCATATTATTCTCTAGACCGCCCTCGCTCGCTACAATCGGGATAGTTGAATCGGCTACATATTCTTCATTTTCTTCATCGTATAATTTTATATATTTTGTTTCTGACTCATCTAATTTAAACAATGCCTCAATTTTGATATTAGATGGTAAGACCGCACCATTTATTTTTCCATCAGTACTTGCTAAGACATACATCCCATTTGGTTTGTAATATGCGGAAGCTGGATTAGCATTAAAACGAGATGCCAACACATCTTTTTCCGCAAAATAAATAAATTCCGAATCTTTCATCAAAGGAAATTCAGGATCAAAAATATAGGTTGCAGTTGTTACAGTATGATCATCAGTAATTACTTCAATTTTATGCTGGGTTACAGACGTTGATACTGTTTGTGCTGGCTCAGCAAAATTACCGGTGTCATTTGTATAGTTTGTAAATGTGATATTTCTTGTACCCCTATTACTAATACCTAAATCCCTGATGGCTTGTTTTTGTTCTTCAGTAAAGCCGAATTCCTCGATGTTTATTTGGGTAATATTAAAATAAGATGTTCTATTATAACCTTGAAAACTCTCATATTCACTAAAGTTTATATAACTATCAACAATTTGCGTTCTATCTAGACAACCATTACTTTTAGGTTGCGTGTAAACACCGACATTTCTAGTATAATTTATGCTCATTTCGCCATAGCCACCGGTAATAGAAACAATTCTATTAACGAAATAATTCGTACCATTTCTATATATTCTAAATGCGACAGAGTCAGCACCACTAAACACACGTTGATTACTTTGCGATGTATAGTATCCAGAAAAAGCTATTGGCGTTGTGTCATCCTGGCGAGCTGTATAGTATGTGTCCTCTCGATCATTTACCGTAAAGCGATAATAGAAATAACTGGTATAACTTCCCTGGTCCGCTCTGCCAATCATGTCAACATCCGAATCCATATTCAGGATATTAACGAAATTATTAGATTGCATGATTCCGCGATAACCTCTTTGAAGTCTACCAAAAATACCACCAAAACCTCTTTTATTATTTGGGTATAATGCTAAGCTATTTCCAGAAGAAAGTATAGGAAACATAAATGTGTTACCATCAGGATGTAAAAGGGTTAAGGTAAAATCTTCATCATTAACATTCTCGATTTCATAAAGAATGTTTGTATAATTAATATCTTCATATTCTTGATATTTGGCTGCCATTACTTTACCATAATGCACCGCTGTATTAATATTTACTAAAGTAACAGGTAAATCTGTTTGAGCGGTACCTGTCTTACCGATAATGTATGTAGAGCCAACAATACCTCCGGCTACATCTGTTGCTGTAACAACGCCATGGTTAATCATCCTGATCATTCCACACAAGCCATAGCCAATAACTCCGCCAGCACAAGAAAATATTCCTGGCCTTTGACTGGTGGCATAATTATCTCCTTGGCTCGAACCATAATATTTTGTATCATAATAATAACCAATAGTTTCAGTTATTGCTATAACATTTCCAAAGTTTAAACCGTTAGAGAGTAAAAATCCACCAATCGGATCGGCGGCACCGGTTGCACTATAGCCAAATTTGGTAAATCCGCCGGAGCTTGAATTATTATCAGTTCCTGCAGCAACTTCCGTACCTAAAGCAACCCCTAATATTCCCCCACATCTAACATATGCCTTTGACTTTCCGTAAACATTCCCGTTATTTGCAGTATCTTCTATTTTTGCAATAATACGTCCGCTTAAAACATTTCCGTTTTGATCCACGATCGCTCTGCCATAGTTTTCAAGAACTAAGGCTGTATTATCCGCAAATGCTGCAGCAATTCCACCTAAAGTAAGTCCACTTCGATAAGCAAAAACCAAGCCTCCGAAAGTTGATGTAGAACTTGGGTTATTGCCGCCACAAACATATGTATCAGCTTCATCTTCATTGGAATTAAAATAATACAGATTTCCCATGTTTGCACAGTCTTGAATGTAATTGTAATTAAAAGTAACTATTCCGCCTACAAAGGTATTAGCGGAGCCTTCTATGTCACTAGCACCATCACCGGTAGAAGTAATATTACCACGATTTACTGAATTATAGATTTCACCAACATTGATATTAAATAAACCAGCGACATAAATATTTGAGAAATCCATATCACTACTAAAAGACGTAGCTGTGGGTGAGGTTCCTTGCGGTGTTTCATTGACAATTGTATTTCCATTAAAACCTGCAGTAAATATTTTTCCTTCGTTTAAACAATTGATAGCTTTATACGGTGTACTAGTTGCTTGTACAAAGGGAAGTATCCAGGCAATACCAGCAACATAAACAGAATCTTCTTGGGTAATTTTAGTAACAGTAATATCACCGGTTTGGTAAACATTTTTATAATTAATTTTTGTTGCCAAAGTAATTCCGGCAATTCTCATTTCGTTTTTAACTTCAGTATAATCACTAGTATTTCCAACAGTAAGATTCCCATCATTCTGACAATAAATTAGTTCACTCTCAACGTCATGAATTGAAGTGAAAAAACATCCTATTTTAATTTGTTTTGTGGGATCTAAAGTTCCTTGAAAATACTCCTCATCAAAAGTATAATCAACATCATTATAAGCTCTTGATAAAATTATGCCTCCGGAACTATTATCTATGATTGTAGAAGCATAAAACATATTAATATTGTGAGTGGCGATATTAAAGTTAAAGTTATGACCGCCACTAAACTTATTTTCCTCATATTCATAATAGGTATTATTCATGTAAGAGAATTCAGCTTTAGGAGAACTTGTACTAGCAACACCGATACCAGCACCATAGTAATATGTATATTGATTAGTATAACTTGCTTCTATAATACCTCCATTAAGCCATTTACCATTTATAATAGTTGATCCTTCATTTATCCTGTTTGCATTACCGATACAATCACCAAAAATACCACCAAGGTACTGATAAACCAATGCTTCAGGGTTATCTTCAGAAACAGCTTTACCTTCATATTGACCACCAGTAATCTTCCCATAATTACTAACATAAAAAATGCTATTACCCTTGGTCGTTTCATTATTAATTTGACCGATAATACCACCAAGTTTAATAACTGCACTTGATCCTGCTTGTACATTAAAATTGCTATCTGAACTGAGCCCAACTATATTTCCGTAATTAATAGAATTAGTAATACTCAGACCTTCTCCAGCAGATGATCCGATGATTCCTCCCAAACAATAATAAGGATTGATTGTTAATCCATTATATACATGGGTGTTGCCATTAATCAAACCTTTATTGGCAACATTTGCAATATCTCCAGAACCGTAACCAACAATTCCCCCGGCATATGTTTTTCCAATGGCTCCAGCTCCTAAATCAATAGTAGATTCTAAAACAATGTTCTTTATTGTACCTTTACGAGTATCATCTGTTTTTAAATATGATGCAAGAGTTCCTATATAAAAAGTATAACCATATAAATCTTTTATATCAGCAACAACAACCGAACAATTACTAAAATATAGATTTTGAATCTTTCCGCTTAAAAGGCTTGTTAAACCTAAATAATAATTGTTATTTGCTATATATGGTCTTTTGATTACTAAATTATAGATGTGTTTAGGTTTAGGGTCCTCGGGCGACGCAGGCATAACAAAATCATCATCCCCACCCGTAAGTATCCCCATAAATTCTTGAGTCGGAGTTTGATAACCTGTTATATTACTCATATCAATGTTATTAACTATAACATACTTATGCTGATTGTAACTTTTCCCCAAAAACCTTGTAGTTTTATTTATTAAGATGCTGAATGTTAAAAAGTCATACTCATCTTTTATTAAAAAACAATCGTTTTCAAAGTCATAATCTAAGCCTAAAAATGAAGGATATCCATCCGCAGAATAAAATCGCCAACGATGCTTTTCATTATATTCAGAAGGTATATTTTCTTTTTTAGTTAAGACGATTAGTTTCTCAGGATCTGTTTCAAAATCAGGATTTTCAGGATTGCTTTGATCTCCGGGATTAATAAACCCTGAATGTAATTGTTCAGTACTATAAACAGTAATTCCAGACGGTTGAGTAAGCGGATCGTCAGAATCATCATCCGGGATATACATACTATCATAACAAACTCCAATAATTTCTGGTTCAATTACTTCATTTTCTGATTTTTTATTATTTTTATTAATATAAATAAATGGTTTAAAGTCAAACCTGTGTTTTGAAGCTGTTGCTAAAACATTATCGCTTGCGTAAAAAGAATTATAAATTTTTCCTCCCGTGTTTGTATGAACAAAGCCAGCAGCTGTATAATCTGTTTCCGTCGGATACTGGACATTAAATCTAATCCCGGAAATAGAATCGCCGTTTTCATTTTCCCTGATATCTATTACTCCAACATTGTAGATAGTCCCTTTATTCTCTCCAGCAAAAACCGCAACTTTTATTAAGCTTTCTGGAGCATCCAATAATTCAAAAATCGGATTAACTATTCTTAAATTGCGAATAATAGCACCTTCGCCAATTGATCCAAATATAGAATAATAAGGGGACATTGGTAATTCCATCTCTGTTGTAATATCGCCGTCAATGATATGCCTTACAGTAAAATAATCATAATCAGCAACAAATAAATTTGATATTGTGTATCCTTGCCCATCAAAAGTACCGGTAAAAGGGTTATAATCATCTTCGCTTTTACCTTCATAATTTAAGTCAATTCCAATTGGAATAAACTTTCTTGCCCGCATTTCAGAATAATCAATATCATTCAATAATACATAATCTAAACTCAATAGTTTTTTGATAGTCTTATAATGGGGATAGTTTTCAACATTAACCGGATTTTTCCAGTTGTAACTTACATCTGTAGAAAAATCATATAATTCTTGGGCAGAAGCAATCGAAACCCGATAATTTTCTGTTTCATTCTTTTTTACAAGTTTAATTATTTCTTGTTCAATGTCTTCATCACGAGCAAGATCAGTTGGATAAGTTTTTACCATTAATTCTTCAATTTTTTTATGAATAATACTATATGATCTAAAAGTTTCTGCTTTATCATCATCACTAAGGTCTAATAAGTCTGTATTAAAATGATGATTAGAAAAATTGAAATTATTATATTGATAATCTTCTTTTTGATTAACCTGAGAATAATTAATACATGCAAATCCAATAATAAGCAATAAGCTAATTATCAATACATTTACTAATCTTTTTATAATATTGTATTTATATTTCATGTATTACCCTCCCCATATAAAAAGTAATTCTTCATTGTCTTAAACTTTTTATGTTAGCAAATGAAACCCATTTTTACTATTTTCACAAATTGGACATTTCCAATCACCGGGTAAATCCTCGAAATCAGTAAAAGGCGGTATCTGCTGCGATTCATCACCAATAGTTGAGTCATACATATATTCACAGTTTCCGCAGATATGTAAATTCATAGCCCAGACATTGGACCAATCTTCGCCCCAAGGAGTTTTACTTTGACCCCAATTATTAAGCGGACCGTCTACAGCCTGTACTGTTTCTATAATAAAACCAAATTGCAAACTATAGTTATCTTCATATAAGAAAAATTCTTCATCAACAAAATATTCTTTAATCAATGGAATTACTATACTGACGGTGCTGCTTTTTTTAATTTTATATTTAAAATAGAGATAACCGTCGACACTTCGATTGTCATAAAATTTATCAAAATTATAATTTAAACGAAAATAATCATCCTGCGTTAAAGCAATTTCGCGTGTTATTCCATTAACAGTATAGGTTAATGTAAGTTGTTCTAATGGAGCAATTCTAATAAAGGTATCTACATTACTATTTACTATTACATCAGCACGCAAATTTTTCACAAATTGAGGATCATCAGGATCAGAAAGGCCAATTCGGACTACTCCAGTTTTTTCAAATGACTCATTTTGATCATTTTCTACAACATAATATATATTTTCTTCGGGATCTTGTCCAAAAAAATATACTTTTACAGCAGAATCAACCATCCCAACTTCTACTGTATCTTCAACTTCATAAAAAAATAAAAGATAGGAACTTATTGAAAGGGTTAATAAAGATAAGATCGTTAAAACTATTGTCGACAAAAGTGATGCATATTTCTTCATTAATACCCTCCTTCCATTATCTCGCTGTTAATTATAATGTCGTTTTTAGTATACAATAATCCAATATGTAATTCAAGTTTTTTCAAGGGGAGAATGTAAAAAAAGAGGGGATATTATAGCTTTTTGTATTCTAACAAAGAATTATAGATACAATAAAACTATTATATTAGATTTAAAAATCGCCATTCACATTATTGAATAGCGACTTTTTTGTTTTATAAACAAGAGTATGACTGATAATGTTTATTTACTTATCATTGTTGATTTTAAAAAAGTTAAAATTTATGATATCATCTATTCAAGACATAAGTATGTTTTGGATCGTTATTTTTCTAAGATCCACTTGAAGAAATACTAGATATATTACCATGGATATGTGGGAAACGGATCTAGATGTAGCTAAAAGATTCTTTAGAAATGCAAAAATTGCTATAGATTCATTTCATGTTATGAGAAACATAAATAATGCTATGAATAGCATTAGAATCGGTGTAATGCAAAAATATAACCTAAAAACCGATAGTATTGAAGATAATCATCCAT
>DUTX01000159.1 GCA_012841865.1 Acholeplasmataceae bacterium
CAAGTTTCGGTTTATATTTCTATGAATCAACCAAAATCAGCAATACAATTTGCGGGGATTATTCTTGCACCGCTTGTAAAAGAGGTGTTGCTTAATTCAGTTTCAGTCTTGGGAATCCCGAAACAAGAAGGCCAACATGAAAGAGAACCTCGTTGGTATGTCGATAATTTCTTTTATGAAGTTGAGAATTATATCGGCCGTAGTCCAAAAAGCATAGTCTATCATCCCTATTACAGAATTAAAATTGTCGGTGACGGAGATGTCATCATAGCTCAAAGTCCAGAAGCTGGCGAAAAGATTGTTCAGGACGGTTATGTTACTTTATATACAAATTGAAATCCGTAAAAGGATTTCTTTTTTATTTAATATGTATAAAAAATATATTAGAACAACGTAAATAAAGGCAAAAAAAGCGAGATTCATCAATGAGGTACCGTTGCTCTTTATTTACAATAACTTATTTCAATGCTAAAATAAAGTGAAATTTGTTGGTAAATAATATAATATACATAAACAAATTTCAGTTTTGGAAATAATATATATTTTAGGGAATTACTATATTATTCTAAAAGATAAATGAAGGGGAAATTATTTGGCTTAAGGTAAAAGACAGAAGGAACCCTTTATTGAAAAGACGTCATATGTACTTTTGTTCAAATGATATTTTAGGGGATAAAGATTTCGCTATTTGTACAGTAATTTACTAAAATTGCTTATTCGCAATCAAGTTTCTGTAATTAATAAGGATGTTATTAATGTACCCGTCAATCAATACTATTCAAATCCACCGTTTACTAAAGAAACATATATTGTCTTGACGATAAGATTTTTGATAAGAGATGTTAGAATTGATAGAAAGTTATTATTGATCCACCCAAATTACCTAATGAATACTGGAAACAATTTAAAGAAATATAAACTCTACCAAGAACTTACCTTTGCTTTTACCTTAATAAGACATCCGTTTGACGGCTTTTACGGAATCAAAAAAGAAAATCGAACCTCGGTCCTTTCCGCAACCATTCTCTTGTTTTTGCTTTACAGCTTCTATATAGCTTCACTTTATTTCACCGGTTTTCTTTTCTCAAATCAGCTGCAATCGGAAATCAATCTTTTTGAGGAAAGCATCAAGGTTCTTGTTCCTTTTGGACTTTTTGTCATTGCAAATTACTTGGTCTGTTCAATTCGGGAAGGCGAAGGCAGATTTAGCCATGTTTATCAAGCAAGTGTTTATATGCTGGCGCCACTTATAATTGCCATTCCCTTTTTAACCTTAATCTCCAATGCTTTGACTTTAAACGAAAGATTTATTTATGAATTCGGAACTTTCGTAACTTATTTTGTAGTGGTAATTTATATCATCTTGATGGTCAAGGAAATTCATAATTATAGTTTTTCTTCCGCAATCGGAAATATTTTCTTATCGATTTTCACTGCGTTGATGATTGCGGTTGTGGTCTTCATTGTATATTTATTGGTAAATGAAATTTTAAGTTTCTTGATCAATATTTGGATTGAGGTGAGAAGTCGTGGTTAAAAAGTTAAAATCAGTTTTCATAATTGCGCTTATCTTGGTTTTAATTACCTTGATTTCTTTAAACGCGGCTGCCGAAAAAATGGAAGCAAATTTAAAGATTGCTAACTATCCCTATATCGAACAAAGCCTGCTTGCTTCCTCCCGCTTTACCACCAAAGAAGAAAAAGACCCCGAGCATTATCAAGAGTATTTGGATAATTATACTTTAAAATATACGCCGGAAGAACTGGAAGAAAAAAATTATCAAAAATCTGCAGAAAATGAATATTTGGTTCTCTATTTTGAACCGGCCAGTTTTTCGGTCTTGTTACAAAATAAAAAAACCGGCTATTTCTGGAGTTCGAATGCGGAATTCTTGACAGAAACGGAAAGAAGAACCGATTATCGGACCGGGCTTTGGGTAAGCTATGTCATCAGCACCAATATCAGCCGGAATTATCAAACCAAGAATTTGCTTGGGGAAAAAGCAGAAGTCAAGCATACGCCTTTACCAGATAATAAAGGCCTCAGTGCGACCGTTAATTTTTCAAATTTAGGTTTTGTTTTTGAAATCAAACTCTATCTTGACGGACTTGATTTTGTGGTTGAAGTACCGAGCGTAAAAATCCAGGAAAACAATCCGCGATATCGCTTGGTTTTAATCCATCTCTTTCCTTATTTCGGGTCTGTCCGCGAAGATAAATATCCCGGTTATATGTTTATTCCGGACGGAAGCGGGGCTTTGGTCCGCTTTAAGGAAGAAATTCCAACTGATTATTATTATGCGAAATATTACGGGGCGGACTTTGGTTATGTTGACATTCCTGCAAATCGTGATTTGACGCTTCCGGTATTCGGCATGATACATGATGTCGGCACCAATGGCTTTATCGGAATAATTGAATCCGGTGATACGATTGCCGACCTTTCCGCAAATTTCTGGGGTTACCGAAACAGCAATTATTTTTGGATTACCCCGGTCTACAATTACCGCGAATTCTATACCAATGTCATCGATAAAAGCGAAAGCGGTGCTCCGACGGTCTCCGAATACTTAAATGCGGTTGACCTCAAGGTAAGGTACCGAATCTTAAGCAATGAGGATGCCGATTATGTCGGAATGGGCCGCGCTTATCAAGAATTTTTAGAAGAAAAAGGCGTTCTGACTTTACAAGAAAAAAGGGAAGCAATTCCTTTGGCGCTTGATCTGATAATTTCGGAACTAGAGCCGGCGTTGCTTGGAAAAAGATTAGTTAAAATGACGACTCCGGAGCAAGCGCTAGAAATCTACCGTGATTTACAAGCTGTCGGAATCAAAAATCAAAGACTCAATCTCCTCGGTTGGAGCAAAAGTGGTTTTATTGATACGGCTCCTTATAAAATAAAACTCAATGCTTCAAAAAAAGCTTACCGGACTTTAATAGATGCAGCAGAAAAAGAGGAGGCAAAAGTTTATTTTCTGGTTGATTATATCCTCACATCAAGCGCTGCCTCCCGGCCGAAAAATACCGATCTGGCCCGCCGGATGAGCAAAACCAAGATGGAGTTGAAACTTTACCGGAGTTTAAATGATACGGCTTATCTCAACTTTTTATTTCCGGAAGTCAGTTTGGAGTTTGCTGAGAAAGATTATTCAAAATTTCAAAAGCTTGGCATCGAAAATCTTGCTTTCTCAAGCTTAGGTAATACTCTTTTTAGTTATTACCAAAACGGCAAGCGCTATAACAGAAGTGAGAGCCTCACTTATTATCAAGAGATTCCGAAAATCTACGGAAAATCGGCCTTCTATAAACCTAATGCCTATATGTTTAAAGCGGCATCCGAATATTATCAACTACCTTTATACAATTCGCAGCACCATTATTTTACGGATTTGGTGCCCTTTCTACCGATTGTTTTAAAGGGTTATCTTGATTATTACTCGCCGTACTTGAATTTTAACGCACTTGGTAAAGAACAGATTTTAAATTTAATCGACTTCGGCATTAATCCCAGTTATATCTTGACAGCTGAGCCGACTACCAAACTCCTTTATACAAAAGCAAGGAATTATTATAGTACGGAATATGCGGATTTCCGCGAGCAGATTATTGAAAATTACCAATATATCAACAATGCCTTAAGCCAGGTTCATGGCGCTCGGATTATTGCCCGCGAAGTTCTGGATGCCGGTATTGTTAAGGTCAGTTATGAAAACGGAAAAGCTATTTATCTTAACTATCGTTCCACTGATTATAAATTTGGTGAAATCTATCTTCAAGCAAAGGATTATCTGGTCGTATGAAAACAAAAATTAGAAAATTTTTTCAGACAATCGGTAATTTTCTTTATGATTTTAGAATAAAAAAACTCGGGCCGATTTTTCAGAAACTAGGTTATTTTCTGACCCATAATTTCGTCCTGAGAAAAGAGGAAAATCAATTAATTATCTTCCGTTTTCTTAAAATCAAGATTACCAATCGGCGCCGCGAAGCCGTGGTTGGGTATTTCTTTATCTTGCTTTGGTTGGTCGGATTTCTGATTTTTACCGCTTATCCTTTGATTTATTCCTTATATTTGAGTTTTCAAAAAGCTTTCTTTAATATTCAAACCGGAATTAGCGGAACTGGAGTCGGTTTTGCTAACTATAAAAATGTTTTAAGCGATGCGAATTTACTACCTTTGTTTGCGAATTATTTGGGAACAATGGTGTTTGCGGTTCCGCTCATTATTGTTTTCGCAATCCTTATCGCTGTTCTCATCAATCAGCCGATTAAAGGTAAAGGCATCTTTCGGACGATTTTCTTCCTGCCTGTGGTGATTTCGACAGGACCGGTTTTGGGCGAATTGATTCTTCAGGATGCAACGAGCCTGCCTTCGATTTCGGAATCTTCCGCAACCCTAACAATTATGAATAATTTGCCGGCTTTTGTTGCGGAGCCACTCTTAATCCTCTTTGATTCCCTCCTTTTGACTTTATGGTATGCCGGAATTCCGATTTTGGTTTTTCTTGCCGGACTTCAGAAAATTAATAAAGAGATATATGAAGCGGCAGCAGTTGACGGCGCTTCACCCTGGGATACTTTCTGGAAGATTACGCTACCTTCGATTAAACCCTTGATATCGGTTAATATCATCTATGTCGTGGTTTCGATGTCGCTTTATGTAGAATCGGGCGGGATTTTGGATCTTGCGAAATCGCATATGTTAAGCGGCACTCCTGATAACCTCTTTTGGAAAGGTTATGGTTATGCTGCCGCGATTGCTTGGATTTACTTCCTGATGATGGTTCTGGTGATGCTCTTATTCATCGGTCTGGTATCGATACGGAAACGGAGGCGCTCACGATGAAAAAAATAAAGAAAATCTTTAATAGGAATAAAATCAAGCATGTGCTTCTCGGAATGCATTTTACCGACGGCCTTCTCTATAAATTTGTCATTTATCTACTCTTAATTTCTTTTAGTTTCATATATCTTTACCCGCTTTTCTTTATGGTCATCAATAGTTTAAAAAACATCGATGACTTGATTGATCCCGGGGTAAACTGGATTCCAACGACTTTGTATTTTGATAACTATAACCGCGCCTTTCAAGTTTTGGTGCTGCCAAAAGCTTTCTTTTCTTCAGTGTGGTATGTGCTAAAAGTTTCAGTACTTACTACCTTTACCTGCGCTGTTGTCGGATATGGCTTTGCAAGGTTTAGGTTTCCTTTAAAAAAATTATTTTTCATCCTGATGTTGGTGACTTTTATCCTTCCGCCTCAAGTCACGATGGTTTCAAACATTCTAATCTTTAGGAAACTTGGAATGATGTCTAATGAGTCTTCGATTTTGCTTCCGGCTTTTTTAGGCCAAGGCTTCAACGCCGCGATTTATATCCTAATCTTTCATCAGTTCTTCAGAACTGTTCCGAAAGTTTTGGACGAATCGGCTCAACTCGACGGCGCAAGTGCTTTTCGGGTTTTTAGAAGTATTTCGCTTCCGCTTGCGAAACCGGCGATTATCATTGTCTTTCTCTTTTCCTTTGTCTGGACTTGGAACGAAACATTTGTAACAGGGCTCTATGCGGGCGGAACGATTACGCTCCCGTTAAAATTGATGGCTTTTGCTGATTCCTATGCGACGATTTTTCCTCCCGGAACTCCCGGTGCGGAATTAAACGAAGCAATAAAACTAGCCGGAAATGTCTTAACCATCTTACCTTTGCTTGTATTATATTTTATTTTCCAGAAATGGTTTACGGAAAGCATCGATCGGACCGGTATTACCGGCGAGTGATCCGAAAGGAGGAACTAATTGAAGAAATTAAATATAATTGTTTTAATGCTAATCGTTTTGGTATTTGCTTTTGGGTGTGAGAAAAATGGAATGGAAATTCCCGATGAGTGCGCGCATTTAAGGGTTGAAGACGGTTGGGTTCCGGTTTGGTGCGATGAATTTGACGGCGACGAATTGAACGAGGAAAAATGGACCTCCTTAAACACTTCTTGGGGTGGCGGTAATAACGAAGCCCAATATTACCATCCTGATAATATTGAGGTTAAAGACGGTATGCTTGTGATTACCGCCAAAAAAGAAAACTATGGCGGTAAAAACTACACCTCCGGTCGGATTCATACCCAGTATAAAGGAGACTGGCTCTACGGTAAAATCGTAGTCCGAGCAAAACTTCCCGGCGGTCGTGGAACCTGGCCGGCGATATGGATGCTGCCGACAATGAACAAATATGGAACTTGGCCGAAAAGCGGTGAAATTGATATTATCGAATATGTCGGCTATGATAAGGACCGTTTGCATGGAACCATTCATACCGAAAAGTTTAACCATATGCTCGGAACTCAACTTGGAACTTCTCTGGAATATCCTGGAATCACGACAACTTTTATTGACTATAGCGTCATCTGGTCTCCGGGTGAAATAACCTTATATGTTGATGATTTTGAACTAACGAAGTTTCGGTATACTCCCGAATTTAACCAGGATGTTAAACCACATCAGGCTTGGCCCTTTGACCAAGAATTTCATTTGCTTATCAATCTTGCAATCGGGGGCAACTGGGGCGGAGTTCGGGGAATCGACCCGGATATTTTTCCCGTCAGCATGTATGTCGATTATGTCCGAGTTTACCAAAGGGATTATAGCTCGCTGGATAAAATGAAACCTGAGGCAATCAGTGAAATCAAAACTGGCAATCTGCTGAAAAATATGATATACTGGAAAAAACCCAATAATGACCTAGATATCGAGTATTATGAGATTTTTCTCAATGGCGAGTTTTACGACACCACCCGGCTTAATGCTTATGTTTTTGAGCGTCTTAAAACCGGCACCGAATATCAGGTCGAAATTGTTGCGGTTGACTTCACAGGTAAAAAATCCGCAGCCACTGCTTATACATTGCATTATCAATAATGAGGGATGAAGATGTTTAAAAAGATCCTCTATTTACTGATTGCATTCATTATCGGCGCTTTTGTTTATCTAAGAAGCATGAATTATGCTTATCTTGTGAAAGAAATCGAGCTGATGAAGGAAGCCTTTAATGAAAGCAACTACAGCGAATATCTTCGCTTTACCAATCCTTATTTTCGAAAAAAATATGAAATCATCAACTCCGATTATCAAATCCATGTTTTTGAAATCATAAGTGAAGAGAAAAAAACTGCAATTATCGGGAATGTGGTTTTTGTCAGTAATTTAAACAAAAATTTATTCCAGCTTTCCGAGGATCTTTATGATGAAAATGACCAAACTAATTTGACCGTGACAAGCGATGTTCTTGTTTACAGTCATCTTGATGAGCTGAAATTAAAAGATAAATTTATCTCACAATCTTACGGCTATCGTAAATATCAAGGTTATTACTATCTCTTTTTTCCGGAAAAAGAAGCCGAATACATTTTTACTCTTTATGATTACAAAGGCGAAATCTTTTCGGAATTCACCTTAAACTATAAAGAAGTATTTAAACAAGGACTGACGCTAGAAGAAGTAGCAACAAGTCTTAGTGAAGAGTGGGTAGCAGGTTTTTCCACAAAGGAAAAAGTCAAACTGCTTAACCCTGCTCTCCACCGGAATATGCTAATCTATGGTATCTTTGTTATCCTATTTGGAATCTTTCTATTCCGGAAATCAATCTTCAAAGGAAAGAATTAGAGCACTCAGCGGAGTGCTTTTATTTTTTATTCATTGTCCGATTTTTTCGGAATATAATTTAGTAAGTAGAGATAGAAAGGACCTGCCATGAATATTTATGTAAAATCCTTTTTATATAGTTTTATAATTGCGATATTTTTATTTATTTTTTTTATTCCTTTACTTAGAAGAATAAAATTCGGTCAAACGATCAGAAAGGAAGGGCCGAAGGATCATTACAGTAAAGCAGGAACCCCGACAATGGGCGGAATTGTGATCATCCTAGCGACCGTAATCAGTTTTCTTTATTTAAGGTTAAAAGAAATTGAGATTGACAAACATTATATTTTGCTTTTGTTAATGCCTTTAATTCTTTACGGTATTCTAGGTTTTATTGATGATTATTTAATTGTTGTGAAAAAAAACAATCAAGGTCTTACTTCCCGAACCAAACTCTTCTTTCAAATTATCTGGGCAGCGTTTTATTTTTATGTGTTTTTGGATAAAGGTTTAAGTTCGGTGGTAAATATTTTTGGGTGGAAAGTGGATTTAAAATGGGGCTACGGTATTTTGATTCTCTTGATGCTGATTTCCTCAAGCAATGCGGTTAATTTAAGCGACGGTTTGGATGGACTTGCAGGAGGTTTAATCATTATTGCGCTCGGTGTGATTATTATTTTAAGCAGATATATTGAAAAAGAAGAAATTCTAATCTTTTCGCTTTGTTTACTGGGAGCGGTTCTTGCTTTCCTTTGTTATAATTTTAAACCAGCAAAAATTATTATGGGTGATACAGGATCGCTTGCCTTGGGAGCGAGTCTTGCTAATCTTTTTATTCTTTTAAAAATGGAAGTTTTGCTTTTGGTTGTCGGACTTGTTTTTATAATAGAAACTATCTCGGTAATAATTCAGGTATTCTATTTCAAAATTACAAAAGGAAAAAGAATTTTCCTGATGGCACCTTTGCATCATCATTACGAACTAAAAGGCTATAGCGAAACCGAAATTGATGCCGGCTTTTGGATTCTTGGAATTCTTTTTGGTCTTCTTGGCTTAATCCTCGGAATAACATTGTTAGGGTGATAGCAATCAAATATTTATTATTAGGTTATGGAAAAAGTAATCGGTCGTTAGAAAAGTTTTTTGCTACAAAGGGGATATACTTTCAAATTTATGATGACTTTCTTTCGGAAAATAGAATTGAGGTTGATTTTAATGGTTTCGATTGTGTTGTAAAAAGTGGGGGGATCAAAAACGACCACTGGATACTCGATATAGCCCGGAAACTTAATAAAGAAATCATTTCCGATTTGGAACTCTTTTACTTATATAATCAAGAAAAAATTTTTATTACGGTTACCGGAACCAATGGTAAAACCACAACTGTAAATCTACTTAATTATTTACTTCCGGAATTTGATCTTGGCGGCAATGTCGGTCTACCATTATTTGATTATTGTGATTCTAAAAAAAATATTATTATTGAAGCCTCAAGTTTTATGTTGGAATATACAAACTCCTATCGTTCAAAGATAAATGTTATTTTAAATATCGAACCCAATCATTTGGATTATCATTTACATTTTTCTGATTATCTAAATGCAAAACTGAAGTTAATAAAGAACGCTGTTTCAAATGATTATCTTGTTTATAATGCTGATGATCCCGTATTAACAAAAGTTGTTCGTAGTTACAATCTTTATAAAATTCCTTTCTCGAAAGTAAAAAAGAATGGGATTTTTATTTCTGAAAATAATGTTTATTATAAAGGAAAATTAGTGTTTAAACCGGTAAATTTAAAACTTCAAGGCGAGCATAATTTAGAAAATATCGCTGCCGCAATCGGTGCTGTTCTTTGTTATAATCCTCAATATTCTGATTTTTCAAGAATTAATGCCTTCAATCCTTTGTCGCATCGGCTTGAATATCTTGGTAAAATCGGAAAGATTGAAGTTTATAATGATTCAAAAGCAACGAACCTCACAGCTTTAAAAACCTCGCTTGCTACATTTAAAAACAAAAAAGTTATTTTGATTTGTGGTGGTAAAAGAAGAAGAGAAAACTATGGTACTTTAGATGATTATCTTTCTAGTTTGGATTTAGTGCTGGTAAACGGCGAAAACAAAGAGACTTTATTAGAGTATTTTCAAGGAAAAGGAATTAAATGTTATGTTTTTTTAAATCTTCAAAACCTTTTAACTGAACTAAAAACTTATCTTAAAAACCAAGACGTTTTGCTTTTTTCGCCGGGAGCAGTCAGTTATGATCAGTTTCAAAATTTTGAAGAAAGAGGGAATTATTTTAAGGATTTTATTAAAGAATTTTTAACAGAGAATAATAATTAATTATTGAACCGGAATTTGTATTAAAGTTTCCGGTTTTTTAGTTTGGATAATAAGATACTATAAATTGAGAAAAATGTAAGGTTTTTCCTTTATTCCCTTAAAATTGTGGTATAATATTAATGGTGATAGAATGACAATTCTTTATGGGGGTTCTTTTAATCCGCCGACGATAGCTCATTACAAAATTGCATCTTATTTACTGGACAAATTTCCTGATGCTAAGTTAGAGTTTCTGCCCGCCAATAATTTTTATGAAAAAAATAATTTAAAAGATTATCATTATCGGTGGCAGATGCTTGAGCTACTCTGTGCCCGATTAGGGAAGAGAGCAAGCATCAATGATTTTGAAATTCGTTTAAACAAATACTATGGAACATGGTATACGATTAAACATTTTCCGGAGGCCTATTTTGTTATCGGAGCTGACAATCTCCTCACGCTTCACACTTGGATTAATTATCCGGCTGTGGTTCGAAAGACTCGTTTTCTCGTCATTCCCCGTGATCAAATTGATATCGAAGCCGTTTTTCAAGAAAACTCAATTTTAAGGGAAAACCGCAGTAATTTTACTATTCTTGCTGATTTTCCTAAAATTGATGCATCTTCGAGTAACTACCGAAGAACTAAGGATGAGAAGTATTTATTGCCTGAAGTAGCTGAATTTATTAGAAAAAATAAATTGTATAAGGAGTAATTATGTATTCACATGGATTTCTTAAAGTAGCCGCCGCTTCTCACAAAACCAAACTCGGCGATTCGATGTATAATGTAAAAGAGATGCTTGAGATTTTAAAAGAAGCTAAGAAGAAAGGTGCTGCTCTAATTTGTTTTCCGGAATTATGCATTACCGGCTATTCCGTCGGTGATATGTTGTTTCAAAGATACCTTTATCTGGATTCTTTAAACGCGATTAAATATCTTCTAGATAATAATCCATTTCCCGGAGTTGTTATTTTTGGCTCCTATGTGATTATTAACGATACGCTTTATAATTGCAGTTTTGTTATTCAAAATAAAAAAATTTTAGGAATAATTCCGAAAACTTTCCTGCCCCATACCAATGAGTTTTATGAAAGCCGCTGGTTTGCTTCCGGAAACAATTTAATCAAAGATTTAAAGAATATTAAATTTTTGGGTCAAAATGTCCCTTTTGGAAAACTGCTTTTTGAAAATGAAAATCGTGATGTCATCTTCGGTGCCGAAATCTGCGGCGATGTTTGGGCTCCAACTTCACCGAACGAAAAATTGTTTGCGAATGGGGCGTTGATTGTATTAAATTCCAGCGCTTCCCCTGCTCATATTGGTAAGAAAGAAAAAAGACATTTGTTGACCCAAAGCACAACGATGAAGTTCAACTCTGCTTATGTCTATGTTTCCAATAATGCGAGTGAATCTACAAGCGAAGTTGTTTTTAGTTCGCATTTGATTATTGCTGAAGACGGAAATATCATCAGCGAATACGATCGCATTACCTTTGAAAACAATATTATCTACGGCGATATCGATATAAAAAAACTTCATTTCTTACGTCGTAATAATAGTTATTATAAACAAACCCAAGCCCTAGCTCGTGATGTTGATTTCCAATATGTAAAGTTTGAACTAGAAGAAAACGCGGAATATGCGTTTGAGGAACTGCCGGAAAGATTACCCTTTGTTCCGAAAAAACGAGCTGATTTGGAACGAATCACGATGATTCAAGGCGCAAGTATTCGAAAAAGACTTGATTATGTGGGAACAGAAAAGGTCGTCCTTGGTGTCAGTGGCGGTTTGGATTCCACGTTGGCTTTGCTTTCTTTAGTTCATGCTTATGATGAAGCCGAAATTGATCGAAAAAATATTATTGCTGTAACAATGCCTTCAGCAGAAACCAGCAAACGGACTTATGAGAATGCGAAAGCGTTAATCGAGAAGCTGAAATGCGCCTTTAAAGAAATCAGAATTGATTTAGAAGTACGAAGGCAGTTAGAATTAATCAATCATTCAACAGAAAAAGATACAACTTATGAAAATATTCAGGCAAGAATTCGGACTACTACGCTGATGAATCTTGCGAACCAAGAAAAAGCCGTGATGATTGGAACCACGGATATGAGCGAAATTGCTCTTGGCTGGTCGACATTCGGCGGTGATCAAACCGGAATGTACGGAATCAATGCCGGACTTCCGAAAACTGTCGTCCGTGAGGTTGTAAAATACTATCAAGAAATCTTCCCGGATGTAAAAGATATAATTGACGATATTCTAAAGACGCCTATTTCTCCAGAACTTACCGGTAGTAACCAAAAAACAGAAGACCTAATCGGCAAATTTGAAATCAACGATTTTATTCTCTATCACTTCTTGGTCAACGGTGATGATTTTGAACGTGTCAGTTATTTACTAACTAAAGCATTCGGTTTAAACGGTAATGAAGCCCGTGAATATGTAAATAATTTTTCGAATCGTTTTTTTACCCAACAGTATAAACGTTTATCGATGCCGGAAGGAGTTAAGATAATGGCTGTTTCACTTTCTCCAAGAAGCGAATTAAAACTTAGTGGAGACCATTATCCACCTAAAATCTAAGCGACTGATATTTTGCCAAGCAATGCTTGGCTTTTTTTATTTAGATAGTATCATTATAAATTTTTGTTGTTACTATCGAAATTGTTCGAATAAACAGAAAGTTTGCGTTAAGTTTGTTTTCGACAAATTTTTCAAGAACTCGCTGACATTTTTCTTCAAAAAAAAAATATTCTCTCGTCACGCTTCTACAAATTCTTCAATCCTTTTTTCGTATAATGATTGCAGTTATATGTAGGTGAAGTACGTCTTTTGTATCATTTCAAAAAACAGCTTTTGGGGGAGAGCTGTTTTTTTATTAAATCTCGTTACTTAGCATATTTTTATGATATAATATACACACAACACATTCAAAGGAGATGGAGATGGATTTCGATTTTGACTCAATAATACAGTACTTTAATATAGGAATCATTACGATTTTAGTTAGTGGAGCTCTCCTTGGCTTTCTGAGAGGCTTATTTAAATCCGGTTATAATTTATTGGTTTTTGTTGCTTTGTTATTAACTGGTTGGTTTTTAAGCCCAATTATCGTCAGGAATCTTATGGATTTTGATATATCGAAATATTATTCAATTAATTTCCGAGGAATCGATATTACAAGCATTAATGCAACAATTCCCGGGATTATTGATAATCTTGTTCCGCAATTTGCGGGTTTGGTAACGCCGGGCTCAAGCGCTTATTTGCTTGTTCAAGCGCTGATTTTTATGGTTTTAAGAATTGTGGTTATGATTCTTTGGCTGATTTTAATGGGAACGGTTTTTAAATTTATCTTTTGGATTATCTATTTAATCATTAAACCCAAAGCAAAGTCGAAAAACGGAAAGAAAGTTGGAAAAGGGCTTGTTTCCCGTTTTGGCGGCTTAGCGGTCGGGACTGTTCATGCTTTGCTGGTTGTCTTTCTCTTCAGCATTGCCCTTTCCGGTTTAACTTCAATTGGTAGTTCTCTGGTTGAGATGTTACCGGAAACAGAACCGGAAGTACAAGAAACCTATCTTTTGGTTTTAAACGAAGAGGCAGCGACCTTACAAGCACAAATACCTGAATTAGAGGCTTACGAAGAAGTGTTTAGTTTTATGGCTTCCTATCGGGAGACATTTTCAGGTAAAATTTCTTCCTTCATTAAGATTGGTAAAGATCCGGCCGATGAATATTTATTTGATGAATTGTTTTCCTTAAAAGTTCGAAGTCATAAGGTAAAACTAAAATCAGAATTACAGACGGCCTTAAGAGCTTATGCGTTGATTGTAGACAATATTGAAGGGGAAATCACTATAGATAGTATCGCTTCCTTGGATAGAGAGATTCTTGAAGATATTTTTGAAGAAATCTCGAAGTTGAAACTAATTCAAATCGCCGTTCCGATTGGTGTGGAATATGCTTATCAAAGCGATTTGTTGAACTTTTTAACTGAAGAAGAATTTGCGGAAGCGTATGAAGATTTGTTAGAAATTGATTTTAGTGAAGAAATTAAAAATTTAGGAAATGCCTTTATTACCGGGCTTGAACTCGGCCTCTTAAATGGTGAAAATAAGCTTGATTTTTATTTAAAACTTGACGGCGAGAAAGTCGAAGATTTATTTACTGCTTTAGGCGAACTTAAGTCGGTTGATACGGTTGCGCCGATTGGCCTTGGTTTTTTATTGAAACAAATAAAAAGTAATTTAGAACCGCTCGGTATTGATTCCGCTACTTTAGATTTAAAAGATATCACCTGGAGTTCAGAACTGGCAAACCTCGGCAAAATTTTTAATGCTTTTGTTGCCTTAGGAATTTCTTATGAAAATGAAAAGTTGACTCTTAGTGATATTACCGACGATGGAATCAATGCCTTTAGTATCGCTGTTTTTAATTCTAAATTCCTAACCAATAACAATAATGCCTTAGCAAAGGTTATTATTAACATCTTGCCAGACGATTATCGTTCTGTTCTTACAATTGAAAATTTTGAAAAAGAAGATCTTAGTTCCTTATTGTCCTTAGCTAAAATTATGGCTGATGCTGGGCTTTTAGAAGACGATCTAAATGTTCCTACTTTGCTTTCTGAGGGTAATATTGATAAAATTGCTGATGCCATCAGCAAATCCAAATTGCTCAGTGCCAATGTCAGCAATCTTTTAAAACTCCTTCTTGACCAGATGGATTTAGGTTTTGAAATCTCGGAGTCCAGTTTGGAAATGAACTGGTACGGCGAGCCCGGCAAAACCGAAATCAAGGCTTTATTTACAGCTGCGCGTACGCTTTATGATTTAGGTCTTTCCGGAGATGATTTCTTAACCAATCTCAATCCGGAATCGATCGATGATCTGACAGAAAAGGTTACTGATTCCGATGTTCTGATGAGCAATATCGGAAATATGATAGATTATTTGTTTGTAGAAGGAGACTTTTTAGGAGATCTCACAATCGATACCAGCTCTGTTGCTGATATAGATTGGAAGAGCGACGAAGGCCGTGCTGAATTTAGAAACATTATGCGTGCTGCCAGCACGATTGTAGAAGCTAATTTGCACAACAATCCTGAATTTGAAACGCTCAGTGATGGCACGGAAGACGTTAACGAAGACGGCGTTGTTGATGAAAAAGATAATTTGATCGGAAGGCTTGCGGAAAGCTTATCTTCATCAATTCTGATTAAAAACAATCTCAGTAATATCATCTCTCAAGCGGTTCCCGAGCAAACAGGCGATCTTAAGATCATATTTTTTGATGATCCTGATGATTGGACTGAACTTGAAATTGAATCAATGCTGCTTTCCATGAAGATTATCACGAAGAAGGAAAAACTTCCCGACGATTTATTTAACCTAACTGATGCTGAACTAGATATAATTTTAAGTTCGCTTTTGGTCAGCAGATCAATTGTTCAGAATTTAGAAGAAATGACAGAACCCGAGGGTAAACTCTATGGTTTAATAATTATAGAAAATGTTAACGAAGAAGATTGGTATGACCGTTTTGATGGCGAAGATAGAATTTATGACGGCGAACTAAGACGGCTTTTCAATTCCGGAAAAATCTTGCTCGGAGAAAATCCTGATTTTGATGATTCCAATAACCTCGTTTCTTTAAACCGCATTCTTGAAATAGAAGATGAGGAAATGGATAAACTTGTTCAAAGCACTGTTTTAAGAGATTCAATTGCGAACAAATTAATTGAAAAGAGCGAAGAAGATTCCGACTTAGAAGTGAACCTGGCAATGGGGGATCCTTCTTGGACGAATGAAATCAAAAGATTAATTAAAGCAACCAAGATTCTGCTCGGCGATGATGCCGATTTGGATAATATTAACCTAGATATTAATACTGTTAAGTCTCTAAATGATAGCGATATTGATGTGGTAATAGCTTCCATTATAATCAGTGATACGATTATCAAAAAGCTTGTTGATATTGGAGCAGATGCAGAAGGTAGTTTGGTTGTTCGTTATGAAAAGAATGACCCTGCTTGGCATGGAAGTCAAGAAAACCCAGGAGAATTGAAAAGATTTCTGACTGCAGTCAATATCTTGCTTGATGAGGATGATGATCTGAACAATCCTGATGTAATCAGTATTGATCGGATTACAGAGTTGACAGAAGAAGAACTTGATACTTTAGGTAATTCTTATCTTATTGTTGATACGGCGGTAGAACATCTAGAAGAAATGACGGAACCCGAAGGCTCTCTTCATCAAACGCTATATTTACCGGAAATCACAAAAGATGAATATTATGGATCAACCGGTGAATTCAAAAACTTCATGCTTGCCATCCAACACATTCTTAAAGAAAATACCGCTCCGGACGAGAAGTTAGAAGATTTAAAACACATTTCAATATCCTCATTAACCGGAGATAACCAAAAAATAGTCTTGGCGTCTAGAGTTGTAAAAGAAACGATAATTCGTAACATTGAGATTGAAGCCGATAAACAAGCAGTTATTAAAATTGCTCCCGAACTTAAACGAGACGGCCCGGATTATCAAGAAGGAATTTGGGACAATGAACTTCCCAATCTTCTGGATGCAATTAGCATCATCTTAGGTGAGGATGCTATTCTTGATGAAATTAATGTTTCCGCAAATGATTTTCTCGCTTTAAGCGATTCGGAAATTGAAATCATTTTAGATTCAAGGATTGTCAGTCATACTGCTGCTAAAACAATTGAAGAAAAAAGTAAAGATGACGCTTCCTTAATCAAATTACCTCAGGACCTTGATCCTAAGCAACCGGAATATGATGAATCTCTTTGGTATGGAGCTGAAGGCGAACTTGCGAAAGCGTTAAAAGCTTTGCGTGAATTAGAATTTTCAGATTTTAACAGCGATATTAAGATAACTGCTCTGTTTGAAGAAGCAAGAGGTACAACAGAAGAAGTCATTTTAGCATCTCGAGTTGTAGAAGCATCTGTTATCAACAAGATTGAAACCGAAGCAGCTCTTGGCGGTATGTTATACGGTACTTTAATAATTCCTGAAGGTGTTGTTTGGAGTAAATCCGATAATGACAAAGGTGAACTGAGACGCTTCTTACTAGCAATAGAGCTTGTTCTTGGTGGCGAAGAGTTTGAAAATGCAACTTTCAAAGTCGAAAAATTCTTTGGAGAAGATCAAGAAACCTTACTAGATTCACAAATTGTAGAAGCATCTGTTATCAACAAGATTGAAACCGAAGCAGCTCTTGGCGGTATGTTATACGGTACTTTAATAATTCCTGAAGGTGTTGTTTGGAGTAGAACAGAAAACGATGAAGGTGAACTGAGACGCTTCTTACTAGCAATAGAGCTTGTTCTTGATGGTGGCGAGTTTGAGTATGCAACTTTTGAAGTTGATAAATTCCTCGGCGAAGACCAAGAAACCTTACTTGCATCCCAAATCGTAGAAGCTTCCGCTATCTCCTACATCCGGAAATCAGATAAACTTATTAAACCTGATCCGGATGATGTGGCTACTTATTATTATTTTGAAGATAATGTTTTGGTTTGGGATGGCGAAGACGGCGAACTCAGACGCTTCTTGAATGGGATTAAGACATTACTTGGAACTTCAACTTTTGCTGATTTCGAGTTTAAGATGGATAATCTCTTAAATGTTGATTTTGTTAGTGCCTTAGAATCCCGCGTTTTAGAAGCCACTTTGACTGATATGGTAATGGGCTTGATTGACGGCGGCGTCTTGACTGGTTTGATTAAAGAACCCGACAATGGTTATCAATGGTATCATCATGCGACAAGTACCGATCCTCTTGTTGGCGAAATCCGTAGTGGCGAGTTTAAACTCGACAATAATCCTGATTTCAGCCAGTACAGTGATCTTTCCGGATTCTTAAAAGCTATTCAAGCAATGAATGCGGCCGGATTAAGCTACGATAATATTGATAAAGATACGATCGCGGAAGCGGATTCTGAGGAACTCGCAGATGCCTTCTGTGATTATTCGCGGGTAATCGGCGGTTCAATCGCTAAGATGCTTAACTATGTGTTAAAAGATGTCGTGCATCCGTTAAAACCGGAATTTGATGACGAGGACATTAATTATCAAGAGAAAGGTAAAGTAATTTTAGCTCTTGAAACCTTTAAGTATTTTGTAAAGATTCAATTGGGAGAATAGAGAGGTGAAGAGATGAAACTGATTATTGCGATAGTTTCGAATGATGACAGTACATCATTGATGAAAGAGTTGGTAAAATGCAAATATTTTGTAACGAAGTTAGCTTCAAGCGGCGGTTTTCTTAAAAAAGGAAATACAACGCTGATGATCGGAGCGAAAGCAGAAGATGTTGAGCCGATTATCAAAATCATTACTGATTTTTCGCGAACCAGAAACGAATTTGTTCCGAGTTCGATAATTAGCGAATACGGAATAATTCAATCGACTCCGATTGAAGTTACAGTCGGCGGAGCCACGCTCTTCATTATTGATGTTGAAGACTTTAGAAAGATTTAAAAGAAAAAGGGGTCGGTTTGCCGATCCCTTTATCATTCTTGGATGTTAAAAATATAGATTTCATTATCAAGGTTCACTTCATATATTATGGAATCATTCTGTTTGGTTGCGGAAATGAACATCACTCGAATTAGATTTAGGTTGGTTCCTATGTTCTGACCCGAACTAAATAGTCCGTAGGTGATGCTGTAACCACCCTGATTATTTTCTTTAATCAAGTAGGTTGTTTTTCTGATAATATCAGTTATTTCGATATCAGTAGCCGATGTTATGATCTTGGTATTGCCTGTTAAAACGCCGTCCTGATAAGTTTTGATTTCCATGTCAGTTTCTTTACGAATTTCAATATAGGAGTTTTCTCCTGTAGACATTTTCAGAGTCAACCGATTAGCTTCCAAATATCCAGTTATTGGGTAGGTAGCAATGCTATCGGTGATTTCAATTTCATACTCGATCCTCTCTTTATTTGTTGTTCTTAAAGAAATTGATAAGTCGTTTGTTTGGTATGTTTTTTGATATTCATTTTTTGGATTTGTTTCTTGAAACTCGGGCGAATTAAAATAATTTATCGCGACTGTTTTCAAATAAAGATCCAGATACTTAATTTCTTTTAAAAGAAATGAGTCGACACCTTCGCTTTCTGAAACAATCTCCCTATCTTCCAAGAACTGGTAGAGAGTTAAAGAGGGAAGCAGTAAAGAGGGCGCTCCTTGAAGAGAATTTGAGCTCTCCGGAGTATTGGTATTGTCATAGGTGGTAGGTAGTATTATTAAAGCAAAAAGCAGTATAAAAACGGAGGCTAATCTGAAAACAGGAATTAACCAAGGTTTTCTTTTTGGTTTGACTGGAATATCTTCTGAAATTTGTGCTTGCTTTAAAATAGCCTTTAAATCAAGGTCATGAATTTCTTTGTCTATCTCATCTTGGATTATTGAAAAGATCTTTTTCCGCATTCCCATTCACCTCTCTTTAAAATAGGATTTAACTTTCTTTAAGGCTTTTTGGTAAAGCCAGAGGACAGTTCCGAGCGGAAGGTCGAGGATTTGGGCAATCTCCCGATGTTTAAAACGTTGGATTGCATAAAGCATAAAGATGCTTCTTTCTTTAGCGTTTAAAAGTTCTAAGACTTCCGATAGAATGGCGCTCTTTATGCCTTCTGGAGCGACTGTTTCCACAATCTCTTCGGGAGCGATTATTTCTTCTCGTTTTCTTTTGCGGTAATAATCGATTGCTTTGTTTCTTGCAATCGTAAGCAACCAAGTTTTGAAATTACTTCCGGGCTTATATGTGCTGATTTTCTCGAGCATCGTAAGATATGTTTCTTGCATAATATCATGAGCAAGACTGCGGTCTTTAATGATTGAAAGAATTAAGGCATAGACCGCATGCTTTGTATCATGATAGATTAAGGCAAAAGTTCCTTCGTCTTTGTTTTTTAAAGCCTCGATGTGGAAATCGTAGTTCATCATTAAAGCCTCCAAATCATTTCAATTATAACATTTGAACGGAGGCAAGGCAATCAGTCTGAGCGGTTTTCATTATGTAAACGAATAAAAGTTGTTTTTTATTGGTGAAAAAGCTAGAAGCAATCGGAAATATTCTCTTTATTTTAAAAACCGGAAAAATATTTTCTACTTTGCATATACTAGATATGGATCCAAAGGAAAATTATGATATTTAATCTTGAATTACGGAGAAAAATTTGTTATAATAACAGAGGCTGATATACGGCTCCATAGCCAAGTGGTAAGGCAACGGTCTGCAACACCGTGAGCACCAGTTCAAATCTGGTTGGAGCCTCCATTAAAATTGATAGCGATTATGCTCATCTCATGAGCATATTTTTTGTATACGGAGGAAACAATGAAAAGAAAAACTAAGATTGTCTGCACAGTCGGACCGGCAATCGACAGCGAAGAAATGTTAGAGAAAGTAATTGAAGCCGGAATGAATGTGGCTCGTCTCAACTTTTCACATGCCGATCTCGAAGAGCAGGGCGAAAGGATTCAGAGAATTCGGAGAGTATCCGAAAAACTGAATCGCTATATCGGAATTATGGCCGATACGAAAGGACCGGAAATCAGAACCGGCATTTTTGAAGACGGTAAAGTTTATTTTCAAAAAGGTGATATTGTTAGAATTTTAAAAGAAGAAGTGGTCGGGAATCGGGAAAGATTTTCAATCTCCAGCCCTGAAGTTTTCCAAGATCTTAAATCTGGGGACCATATTCTGATTGATGACGGCAAAATACGCCTTGATGTCTTAGAATGTAACGGTGACAGCTTTAAATGTTTGGTAAGAAATTCCGGCTATATTAAAAGCAAAAAAGGGGTCAATGTTCCTCATGTTCATCTTTCGATACCTTTTCTTTCGAAAAAGGATGATGACGATATTAGATTTGCTGCTTTAAACGGCGTTGATTTGATTGCTGCTTCTTTTGTCAGAACAGCTGCTGATGTCCGCTCAATAAAAGATTTATTGAAAGAAATCGGCAAAGAAGAAATAGAAGTAATCGCTAAGATCGAAAATCAAGAAGGTTATGATAATCTAAAAGAAATACTTATGGTTGCGGATGGAATCATGGTCGCAAGAGGAGATCTCGGAGTTGAAGTTGCGACGGAAATTGTTCCCATATACCAAAAGAAAATTATTCAAATGGCAAATGAATTCGGAAAGCCCGTTATAATTGCGACGCATATGCTCGAGACAATGATGAATTCACCGCGGCCGACTCGAGCTGAAGCCTCAGACGTTGCGAATGCGATTTTGGATGGTGCCGATGCTGTGATGCTTTCCGGTGAAACCGCAGCGGGCGAATATCCGGTCGAAGCCGTCCAAACGATGAATAGGATTGCAAAGGCAATTGAAGAAATCTTTCCTTATGAAGAAAAACTCTTACGTTCTTTAAGTTCTTCTGAGCGGACAATTAATGATGCGATCGGGATTTCGGTTGCGCAAACAGCATTGACATTGCCGAAAGTAAAAGCGGTGGTAGCTTTTACGGAAACAGGTGGAACCGCGAAAAGAATGTGCAAATTCCGCCCCTGTGTTCCGATTATCGCAGTAACCGACAGCATCGAAACCTGCAGACGGCTTAGTTATTATTTCGGAGTCAGCGCTACTTTTCGTGATGTAGTTACCGATATTAGTCTTTTTAATATTGTAGCTACTGAAGTTGCGAAGTCTTTTGGATATAAGAGTGGTGACACGATTATTATTACTTCCGGTTGGGGCCAAAAGCACGGTACGACTAATAATATGCGAATTATTGAAATTGAATAAATAATTAAATGCCTGAGATGCAAAATATCTTTCGAATCTTGCTTAAGAAGGCTAGTTTTGGTATAATTTAAAAAGTTATTACTTGAAAGGAAAAAAGGTATGTACAAGTATTTTGAAGCATTTATTTCAAAAATGCATTTGGCCTTAATTATTTTCGTAATTACTTATGTATTACTGCTTGTTTTTTCAAAATATCGCGCTTATATCGCTTTAGGATCCGCGGTCGTGTTTGTTGTTTTAGGCTTTCTGCCGTTATCAGAAATTCTAAAAACTCTTGACTGGAATGTTTTAATGATGATTGCGGGCACGATGGGTATTGTTGCGCTCTTTATCGAATCAAAAATGCCCTCACTGCTTGCGGATATGATTATTGAAAAAGTTCCGAATATGAAATGGGCGATCATTTCTTTGTCTATTTTTGCAGGTGTTATTTCAGCTTTTGTAGATAATGTCGCAACAGTCTTAATGGTTGCTCCTGTTGCTTTAAATATTTCGAAAAAATTAAAAATTTCGCCTGTACCAGCATTAATTTGTATCGCAATTTCCTCTAACTTACAAGGTGCTGCGACTTTGGTCGGAGATACGACTTCGATTATGCTCGCAGGAGAGCTTGATATGAATTTTATTGACTTCATTTGGTATCGGGGACGTCCGGGAATTTTCTTTGGAGTGGAACTAGGAGCGGTTGCTTCTGTTTTAGTTTTATTGTTTATTTTTAGAAATGAGAGAAATCCGCTCATTCCCCATGAAAGAACTGAAGTCAAAGATAAGTTTCCAACAATTCTCTTAATCTCGATGGTTTGTTTACTAATTGCTGCAAGCTTTGTACCTAAAACAGGAATTAAATTTTTAGATGCTAATATTAACGGTCTCATTGTTATGTTCTTGCTCTTGATTGGTTTAATCAGGAAACTGTTTCAAACCAAGAGCATTCGTTCGCTCGGTGAAACCGTTAAAGAAATCGATTATTTTACAATCCTTCTCTTAGCCAGCTTGTTTATCATTATCGCCGGTATCAGCGAAGCTGGAGTAATTGCTGCGATTGCTGATTTAATCGATAGTATCGGTGGCGGAAATACTTTTGCTGTCTATACGATGATTGTTTCGCTTTCGGTTTTGGTTTCCGCTTTCATCGATAATATTCCTTATGTTGCGACAATGCTACCGGTTGTAGGTACGCTCGCCTTTAATCTTGGTTTACAGGAACCCGCAGTCCTTTATTTCGGACTCTTAACGGGAGCCACTCTCGGCGGAAACTTAACTCCGATTGGAGCGAGCGCGAATATTGCCGCTATCGGTATTTTAAGAAAAGACGGCTATGAGGTTAAACCCTTGCAGTTTATGAAATTCGGGGTCCCCTTTACCCTTGCTGCAGTCATTACCGGTTATCTCTTTATTTGGCTTGTTTGGGGAATGTAATTATAATAAGTAAAAAATAAGTCACCTATATTTACGGGTGACTTTTGTTATTATTAAAACATTTTGCTATGCATAAGATGTTAACATATCAAAACATTGCGAGATTGTCATTTAAATTTTCTTTAGAATTATTTATTTATAGTATAATTTAATAAAGACCAGAAAGGGGGTTAGATATGAAATATATTATTACCGGCGGTGCAGGCTATTTAGGATCGGTTTTAGCTCACGAACTAGAAAGAAGAGGTTATGGGCCGCTAAAAATTCTTGTTTTACCCGGTGAGAAAATTGCGCACTTAGCGGATTTAAATGCGGAAATTGTTCGAGGAGATATTTTAGATTTAAATTTTTTAGATGATTTTATTGAAAAAGACGACATCGTTTTTCATTTGGCGGGAATCGTCAATATCACTGCATCAAAAAAAGATTTGTTATATCAGGTTAATGTAGAAGGATTTAAGAATATCGTTGATACCTCAATCAAGAAGAAAATAAAAAGATTGATTTATACATCGTCCGTGCATGCTATTTTACCGAAGAAAGGTAATGAGATAATGCAAGAACCGGATAGTTTTTCAGTTGAAGAACTGGTCTGAGATTATGCGAAAACAAAGGCACTGGCAACCAAATATTTATTTGAAAAGACAAAGGCCGGAGAAATTGATGCGGTTGCCTTATATCCATCCGGAATCATCGGGCCTTATGATTATAATGTCTCCCATTTCGGCCAAGTTATCCTTGATTATATCAATCGGAAACTGACGGCGATTGTAAAAGGGGGTTATGATTTTGTAGATGTGCGCGACGTTGCTTCCGCTCTTGTTTCCGCAATAGACGCTAGAAGTGGCGAAGGCTATATTGTAAGCGGACATTATGTCAGTGTGAGAGAACTTTTTAAAATCTTAAATGAAAAATTAGAACGAAAGCGTCTTCCTGGAGAACTTGCCTTGTGGTTTTTAAAAATCGTGGCGCCGCTAGCTGAACTCCACTATAAAATCAGACGCAAAAAGCCGCTCTTTAATGCTTATACGCTTTATACTTTAAATGTCAATTGTAATTTTGATAATTCAAAAGCAAGAGCAGAACTTGGGTTTAACCCGAGGAGCGTAAAGGAAAGTCTCTTTGATATGGTTGATTGGTTTTTAGAAAACAAGCAAGAGCTGATTAAACGTAAATATTTGCTTTCTTTAAAACCTAAAACTTCACATTAGGAAAGCCTTTGGGCTTTTTCTTTTTTATCTAGGAAGAATAGAATATTAATAAAAAATCTTGAATATTTATTAAATGTCTGATTATATAAAATATATATGAAATTATTATAAAATGTATATGAATTAAATTATAATTTATATTTTCTTCTTAAATTAGATATGGTATAATACAGTGTAAGCGTTTGCATAAAATATAAGGAAAAGGAGATTGGATTTGAACAAATTTGATTACATGGAACGTCATGGTTTTGAACAAGTGATTTATTTCCATGACAAGACTACCGGACTTAAAGGAATTACTGTCATTCATGACACGACGCTCGGCCCCGCTTTGGGAGGAACTCGGCTTTGGAATTATGCATGCGAAGATGATGCTGTCTTGGATTGTTTGCGCTTAGCAAGAGGTATGACTTTCAAGAATGCCGCTGCAGGTTTAAATCTTGGTGGTGGAAAAACTGTTTTAATCGGAGATGCGAGTACTGTAAAAAGTGAGGCGTATTTTCGGGCTTTGGGCCGTTATGTTCAAAGTTTAAATGGACGTTATATTACCGCCGAGGATGTCAATACGACAACAAAAGATATGGATTATATCCTTATGGAAACTGATTATGTTGTCGGCTTGGAAGACAAATCCGGTAACCCTTCGCCGATTACGGCTTTAGGAGCTTTCCATGGAATTCGAGCTTCCCTGAAGCATCGTTTCAATGATGATGATATTTCTAAATATACTTTTGCTGTTCAGGGAGTCGGAGAAACTGGCAGTGCTTTAATCGGTTATCTGAAAGAAGCTAATGCGAAAAAAATTTATTTTTCGGAAATCAATCCTAAGAACATTAAAAAAATGCAAGAACTTCATCCGGATTGTGAAATGGTTACGCCTGATGCAATTTATTCCCTAGAGGTAGATGTCTTTGTTCCTTGTGCATTAGGAGCGGTTATGAATGAAAAAACAATTCCTGAGTTAAAATGTGCGATTGTAGCCGGGACAGCTAACAATGTTTTAGAAGATGAAGAGCGCGACGGCCTGTTACTTAAAGACCGCGGCATCCTTTATGCTCCTGACTTTGTCATTAATGCCGGCGGCGTCATCAATGTCTATCATGAACTTCATGGTTATAATCGCGAAAGAGTTATTAAGGACGTTCGAAAAATTTATGATCGCTTGCTGGAAATCTTTAAGATTGCGGAAAAGGAAAATGTTCATAACCAAAAAGCAGCTCTTGTTTATGCAACTAATCGGATGAAAACCATCGCCGCAATTCGTTCTAATTATATTATCAGATAAAATACTTTCCGAGGTCAAATTATGAAAAGGATTACTTTTATCGTCGGTCACTACGGTAGCGGAAAATCAGAATTTGCGCTTAACTTAGCGGTTCAAAAACATGTCGATCTCCTGATTGACCTTGACATCGTCAATCCTTATTTCCGTTCCCGTGAGCTTGGGGTGGAGCTAGCAGAAAAAAATATCCGCTTCGTTTCCTCACCGATTAAAGGACTCGGCAGTGATCTTCCTTACATTGCCAAGGAAGCCTTCCTTCCTTTCTATCGTAATTTGACCTCGATTTTTGATTTAGGCGGCGATGATGTCGGCACCAAAGTCGCAAGACAATTTTTTGAACTAATAAATTATGAAACTACTGATTTCTTATTCTGTGTTAATGTTTACCGGGAAGAGACAGATAATTCCGAAAAGATCATCAAAATGATGGAAAAAATTGAAAAAGCCGGTTCGATAAAATTAACCGGCTTAATCAATAATACTAATCTACTCCGCGAAACATCTTATCAAGATTTGCTGATTGGTGAAAAAATCTTAGAAGAAGTTGAACAAAGAACTGGGTTAAAAATCGTCTATACCGGAGTTTATGAGAATGTTTTGCCGGAATGCGGAAAACTTGCCGGCGAAATTATTCCTTTAAAATTATATTTAAGAAAAAAATGGCTATGAGGAGGGCTAATGGCGAGAGGAGTACTTGAATTTAAACATGAGGATTGCAAGGGTTGTTCGCTTTGCGTCGAATTTTGTCCGACAAAAATCCTTGCCTTGGATAAAGAAAAAATTAATCAAAAAGGATATCATCAAATCAAAGTAATTGATCCGGAACGTTGCATTGCCTGCGGATTTTGTGCGCTAATGTGTCCGGATTCAGTCATTACTGTGATGAGGGTGGGAGCATGAAAAAAATCTTAATGAAGGGTAATGAAGCAATTGCGAGAAGCGCAATTCTTGGCGGTTGCGAGGCATTTTTTGGTTATCCGATTACCCCGCAAAATGAAATTCCGGAATATCTTTCCAAATATCTACCGGAGGCCGGAAAAGTATTTGTACAGGCGGAATCGGAAATAGCTTCGATAAATATGGTTTATGGAGCAGCTGCGGCTGGGGTGCGCGTAATGACATCTTCGTCTTCACCGGGAATCGCTTTGATGCAGGAAGGCATTTCTTATCTCTGCGGTGCGGAACTTCCTTGTGTGATTGTCAATGTCATGCGGGGCGGTCCGGGTCTTGGGGGAATTCAACCGTCGCAATCCGATTATTTTCAGATTACTCGCGGCGGCGGTAACGGCGATTACCGCGTTCTAGCGTACGCTCCGGAAAATCTTCAAGAAACCGTTGATCTTATGAAAGAAGCTTTTGAGATTGCTGATTATTACCGCAATCCGGTGATGATTGCTGTTGACGGCTTAATCGGTCAGATGATGGAAAGCGTCAGTTTAGACCGTGAAGTCAAAAAAAGAGTAATTCCGGAAAAGAACTGGGCAGCAAGCGGCGGGCATACGGGAAAAGAAAGAAGAATCGTTACTTCGCTTTTTCTTGATCCGGAAAAACTTGAAGAGCATAATTTGAGACTAGCGAAAAAATATAAAGTTATGATAGCAGATGAACAAAAGTATGAATTATCGAATGCAGAAGAAGCAGAATTTATTATTGTTGCTTACGGAACGATGGCAAGAATTGTCCGTTCCGCAATCGAAATATTAAAAGACCAAGGAATTAAGGTGGGTTTACTGAAGCCGCTTACGCTTTGGCCTTATCCAAAAAATGCATTTTCAAAACTTCCTAAATCATTAAAGGGAATTTTAGTTGCTGAGCTCAGTCTTGGCCAAATGCTTGATGATGTAAAAATATGCAACGAAGGAAGATTCCCGCTTTCTTTCTTCGGCAGAGTCGGCGGAGTACTTCCGGAACCCGAAGAAATTGCGGAAGCTTTGCTTAAGTTTAAAATGGAGGTTTCCCGATGAAACAAATTGTTTACCAAAAATCTAAGGGGTTAACCGACCACCAACTTTCGTATTGTCCCGGATGCACCCATGGTATTGTTCATAAATTGGTAGCGGAAGCGCTCGAAGAACTTAATATAATTGAAAAAGCGATCGGTATCGCCAGTGTCGGCTGCTCAGTTTTGAGTTATAACTTCTTTGATTGCGATATGGTTCAGGCCGCTCATGGTAGGGCTTGTGCGGTTGCAACCGGAATTAAAAGGTCACGCCCAGAAGCGATTGTTTTCTCTTATCAGGGCGATGGCGATCTTGCTTCCATCGGTATCGGAGAAACCATTCACGCTGCCAATCGGGGCGAAAATCTAACTGTTATCTTTATTAATAATGCAATTTACGGTATGACGGGCGGACAGATGGCGCCGACAACTTTAATCGGTCAAAAAACAACGACATCGCCCTTTGGAAGAGATTTGCATCTGCACGGGATGCCGATTAAAGTTTCCGAAATCTTCAGTCAAATTCCGCGAGCGGTTTATGTAGAAAGAGTATCGGTTCATAATCCCCGCTTTTTAAAGAATGCGAAACGTGCGATCTTAAAGGCCTTTCAAAATCAAATTGAAAACAAAGGCTTTTCGCTTGTTGAAGTACTTTCAACCTGTCCCGTCAATTGGGGAATGACGCCGATTAAGGCTCTAAAATGGGTTGAAGAAGAAATGATACCCTATTATCCTGTAAAAGTTTTTAAAGATGGTGAAGAAAATGAATAAAATCGAAAGAATTACCGTTGCCGGTTTTGGTGGTCAAGGTGTTATGATGCTCGGTCAAGTATTAGCCTATACAGCTAACGAAAAGGGTTATAACGCCCTTTGGCATCCCTCTTACGGACCCGAAACGCGCGGTGGAACCGCCAATTGCTCCGTAATTATTTCTGATCAATCAATTAACTCACCTATCTTTTCCAAAGCTGACACGCTTATTATTTTGAATCGTCCTTCTTTGGAAAAATTTAAAAACAAACTCCATCAAGACGGAATCCTAATCTACAATTCTTCATTAATCCAAGAAAATATAAATGAACAGGCTTACCCCGTTTCCGCAAACGACTTGGCGCTGGAACTAGGAAATTCTCGGGTTGCAAATATGATAATGCTCGGAGCTTACTTGGCTCTTAAACCTCACTTTTCAATTGAGGAAGTCTTTAAAGCGTTAAAAACTTATCTCGGCCCGGAAAAAGAAAACCTTTTTGAAATCAATTATCGGGCCTTAAATTTAGGTTTCAGTCTTTTTGAGGAGAAAAAATGAGCTTGAGTACTTTTTTTGAAAAAGCTAAAACACTCCCCAAGCAAAGGCTCGTAGTGGTAGCACCTGAAGATGAATTTGTTTTATCTGCTGTAAAGAAAGCAAAAGATGTTGAGTTAGTTACACCGATTCTAATCGGAAATAAGAATGCGATTATCGATAAATTAACGTGTTTGGAAGAAAGAGCGGATCAATACCAAATTATTGATGCCAACCCTGAAGAAGTCGCGGAACTTGCGGTCAAAATGATTAAAGAAGGTAACGCAGACATTCTGATGAAGGGTTTAATCGACACCAGGACTTTACTCAAAGCAGTTGTGAATTCAGAAAAGGGCATCAAAGCTCAAAAACTGCTCTCCCATATAGCCGTCTTTTCGTTTCCTTCAGAAAAGTATATTATTGCAAGTGATTGTGCTATGAACATCAATCCCGGAATCGAAGAGAAGAAGGGGATTATTGAAAACGCTGCTGAGTTTGCTCAAAGGATTGGAATTAAACATCCAAAAATCGCATTGATTTCAGCTACCGAAAAACCGAATCCAAAACTTGGATCATCAATGGATGCGGTTGAACTTACCCGCTTCTACAAAAGCGAAGAAAACTTTCTCCTTGAAGGGCCCTTTGCTTTAGATAATATCTTTTCCTCAGTTTCCCGAGAACATAAAAATATTGAGAGCAAAGTAGCTGAGTCTACAGATATTCTCATCTTTCCGAATCTTGATTCCGGAAATGTCTTTTATAAATCTGCAGTTTTCTTGGGACATGCGCAAGCAGCGGGGTTGATCGTTGGCGCCAAAGCTCCGATTGTTCTTACCAGTAGAGCTGATTCCGAAAAATCAAAACTAAATTCTATCGTCCTGGCAATGGTTTATAATTATGGTTTACAGAATACTAGCTATTAATACCGGCTCGACCTCTACGAAAATTGCCGTTTATGATAATGACAAGCCCGTAGCGGTCAAGAGCTTAATACATGAAAATATCACTGTGCATCGTTACGAGAAGGTTTTTGCTCAAAAGGACTTTCGTAAAGAAGTCATCTTGAGGTTTCTTGAAGAATATCAGATTCCTTTAGAATCAATCGATGTTTTTGTCGGTCGGGGTGGGCTTCTTCGCCCGATTAAAAGCGGAACCTATGCTGTGAGTGAAAAAATGCTTGCTGATCTTGAAGCTGAAAAATATGGCGCTCATTCCTGTAATTTGGGTGCTCCTTTAGCTTATGAACTAGCAAGAATTCACAAGAAACCAGCTTATATTGTCGATCCAGTTGTTGTTGATGAACTATCCGACTATGCAAGAATCAGCGGTCATAAAGAAATTGAGAGAATTTCAATCTTTCATGCTTTGAACCAAAAGGCAACTGCTCACCGTTATGCAAGCGAACATAACAAAAAATATGAAGATTTAAACTTAATTGTCGTTCATCTCGGCGGTGGTATTTCTGTCGGTCTGCATCTAAAAGGAGAAGTGGTCGATGTTAACAACGCTCTTGGCGGCGAAGGTCCGTTTACTCCGGAAAGAGCGGGAACGCTTCCTGCTTTTCAATTGATTGATCTTTGTTATTCCGGAAAATACACAAAAGAGGAATTAAAAAAACAACTAGTCGGTAAAGGCGGCTTAATGTCCTATATCAATACGAGCGACGGAATCGAAGTAGAAAGAAGGATTGCTTCCGGAGATGATGAGGCTCGTTTCTATCTAGAAGCGATGGGTTATCAGATCATTAAAGAAATTGGGGCCCATTATTTTACAGCAAAAGCTAAAATCGATGCCGTTCTTCTCACGGGTGGACTTGCTTATAGCAAAAATTTAATTACTTATTTCCAAAAAAATCTTCCCGACTTTGTAAACTTAGAAATCTATCCAGGCGAAAACGAAATGGAATCGCTTGTCTTCGGTGTTCTCCGCATCTTACATGCCGAAGAGGAAGTAAAAGCTTACTAAGGTATTCTCATGCGAATACCTTTTTTTAATTTTTAATTGTTAAAATTTTCAGATTCGTATAAGTTTTATTTACATGCAAAAAATATAACTGTAAATTTAGGAGGATGAAAATGTTTAAAAAGAAAAGAAACAAAAACTCAATGCAGAATCTGGAAAGTGCGAAAGAATTTGGAAGAAACAAGGTGAACAAAGAAGACGATACAGTCTCTAATTCCGGTGGCGACGACTTAAACAAGCCGAGAAGACGTAGTTATGACGATTACGATTTTGAATTCGGAGATGATTATGTAGATAATTTTTTCACTTCCGATTATGAAAGGCAGAATTATCATCGGGAAATCGGAAAGGATGACATCACCAATCTAGAATTAGGCAAGGAAGACTGCTGCAAAGAGAAATAGTATTCTTTCTAAATTTTCCGAAATCTAATAGCGTCAGCTATTAGATTTTTGTTTTATGAAAACATTTACATTTGAATTTTTTTGACTAAAAACATATTATATAGTATAATTTAAAAAACAAAAAATTGCATAACACAATTAGTTTAGAGGAAGCGGTGTAGATGAGTACAGCTTGGAGGAGACATCCAGTGAAGGGTTGGAAAGGCAACCACCGCCGAACGGGTAACGTAGGTATACGTTAGTCGTGGGGATTTAGGGAATACCTAAGTCACTCCTACTTTATTACAAAGTAGAGGCGCTAACTTCAAAATTATTATATAATTTTTCTTGGCGTCTTGTGTGACGCTTTTTTTGTTTTTCTAAGACAAAAAGGAGAGAAAAAAATGAAAAAGGTTTTAATTTTAACAGTTTTGTTATTAGTCTTTGTACTTGTGGGCTGTAACGACAAAGAAAGAAATTTCGATATTCCTCGTGAGGAACAATTTATTGTCGGCTTAGAAGCCAATTATCAACCCTTTAATTGGACGGAAGATTTTTCAAGTCCCTTTAACCATCCGATCAATAATTTTTCTGGTAAATATGCTGACGGATACGATGTTCAAATCGCAAGAGCTGTTGCAGCTAGTCTAGGAAAAGTTTTGGTAATTGAAAAATTGGATTGGGATGCTTTAATTCCTTCCCTTGAAGCAAAGAAGATTGATGCAATTATTGCCGGTATGAGTCCGACTGAAGACCGGAAACAATCGGTTAACTTTACGGAAGAATACTACAAAAGCAAACATGTTGTCTTAGTCCTGGCTGACGGTGAATATACGAATGCGAAAAGCTTGAATGATTTTGCTGGAGCAACAATCGTCAGTCAACAAGGAACAATCTATGACGATTTGGTTCCGCAGCTTGTCGGTGCTACTCATGGAACACCTTTAAAATCAGTTCCTGATATCTTAACCGGTATGCTCGGCGGAAGAATTGACGGAACCATCTTAGAGCTTCCTGTTGCTTTAGGTATCACTGCAAGCAATCCGGAATTCAAGTATGTGGAATTGGATCCTGGTTTTGAAGTATCCGAAACCGATGTTGTTGTTTCGATTGCAGTTCGTTTGGAAGAAACCGAATTGGTTGAGGCCATCAATAAAATCTTGGAAGGAATCAGCGAGGACGTCCGTCTGAAACTAATGGAAGATGCAGTGGGTAGAGCTGAATGAGTAAAGAGGGCTTTCGCTTTCGGAACGTAACACTATTTCTGCTTGGAATTATTACATTATTTTTTGCGATAAAGGTTTTAAATCAGACTATTACTCCGGGTGAAATATCAATTACATACTATGCGAAGATAATCTTCGGGTATTTCGCCCTTCTCCTTTCCGGAGCCGGAATCTTTTTAGCTCTTTGGTTACTGATCGGTAAACCCAAACAAAAAATATATTTTCAGATTCGGAAAATATTATTGATTGTAAGTATCACCTTTATCTGCTTTTATGTGATAGAATTTATTGCTTTTCCGGTAATAAACTCTTTAACTAGAGTTTCAAAACTTTCGAAAATTCCTGCCAAAGAATTTTTCTTAGATTCGATGATGTTCATTGTTTTAGACTATGCGGGAGATTTTCTCAAGGGAGTATTCATGACTTTAGAATTATCCCTGACAGGTACCGTAATCGGTTTGCTTTTTGGAATGGTTATGGTAGTTTTTCGGATTATGAAGGTTAATCCTCAGGACAATGAAATCGTCGCCTTTTTTAAGAAACTTGGAATCGGCGCTTCAAAACTTTATATTAATGTTTTTCGCGGGACACCGATGATTGTGCAGGCAGTAATTTTATATTATCTGCTTCCGAGTGTGCTTTCTAGTTGGTTGGATATTCCAATCAGTGAAATCGATAAAATTTTAACGATTTCTGTCTCCGGAATCATTATTGTCTCTTTGAATACAACTGCCTATTTAGCGGAAGTTTTGCGGGGAGGTATTGAATCAGTCGATAAAGGTCAACTTGAGGCAGCAAGAAGTCTCGGTTTAAGTTATCCTCAAAGTATGCTTTCGGTTGTCTTTCCGCAGGCGATTAAAAACTCCCTTCCCGCCATCTGCAATGAATTTATCATCAATATCAAAGACACTTCGGTCCTAAATGTAATCGGGGTTGCGGAATTATTCTTTGTTGCGAATGCGGCTAAGCATAAATACTATCGCACTTATGAACCGTTCATTATTGTTGCTTTGATTTACCTCTTCTTAACAATGACAACTTCAAAACTATTAGGAATCTTGGAAAGGAAACTGAACTTGCCGGCTAAAGGCCTGCCGAGTTCTAATTAAGGAGGTAAATGATGCCGATAATTAAAATACGCAATCTAAAAAAAGCATTCGGAGATCAAGTAGTTTTAAAAGATATTAATTTGGATGTCTTAGAAGGCGAAGTTGTTTGTTTGATTGGTTCTTCCGGATCCGGAAAAAGTACGCTACTTCGTTGTTTGAATCTACTGGAAACACCGGACGGAGGCAGCATCTATTTTAACGGAGTTGATATATTAAACACCAAAATTAATTTAAATAAACTTCGCACCGAACTGGGCATGGTTTTCCAAAACTTTAATTTATTTAATAATAAAACTGTTTTAGGAAACCTGATTTTAGCACCGATGAAGGTCTTAAAACTCAGCAAAGAAGAAGCGACTAATCGCGCACTTGAGAATTTACGAAAAGTCGGTATGGAAGAGTTTGCTGACAGAGCACCGGCGACACTTTCCGGTGGTCAAAAGCAAAGAGTCGCAATTGCTCGCGCTCTTTCTATGAATCCGAAGGTTTTACTTTTCGATGAACCAACCTCCGCACTCGACCCGGAAATGGTCGGAGAAGTACTGCTCGTTATGAAAGACCTTGCAGCTTCAGGAATGACGATGATTGTCGTCACTCATGAAATGGCTTTTGCACGCGAAGTAGCTTCTCGGGTTATCTTTATGGATCAAGGAATCATCCTTGAAGCAGGAAAGCCAGAAGAAATTTTAGAAAATCCTCAAGAAGCCAGAACACAAGAATTTTTAAAAAGAATTTTAAATCAATAGTAATTATACCCAGTAATAAATATCTATGAATTTTCCGATAATAAATACAAAGGAGGAAAATTCATGGACAGAAGTAAACGAAATGCGAAGTTTTATAATGAAGGAAAAATGTTAAATATCGATGAAAATCGTGATAATTCTGAAAGAAAATATTCAGTTCCCGAGTCAACAAAACTTTCTAATAACAATGATTATCCGAATGTCGAGTTTGCTAGAGATAATCCGACTTGCGAGGAAGAATTTGAAAGGGCGCGTCGGGAACGTAATAAAACAAAAAATTTGAAATAAAGCTGAATTTCCGAAAGGAACTTCGGCTTTTTTACATACTTGGGGGAAACAATATCTAATATTTAATTATATTTATTTGCTATTGTTGCAGCGCTTCTGAAACCCTAAAGCATCCTCGCTAATCTATAAACAGTTAAACAATAAGCCAATTTTTAATTGGTTTTTTAAATTTTAACTATCTAGTGAAAATATTATTATCTAGATAAAGTGTTATTCCTTGCAAGAGCGTGTAATTTTTGGTAAAATATCCAAAAGAGGAGGGGGTATATGTTTGATATGAATCGGGCTATTTCTGTGATTATGCATGAAATTAAAAGCCCGCTTAATGCTATTATGGGGATAGTTGAAATGGCAAAAATTAGAGGAACGACTGAAAAAAAATATCTCGAATACCTTGAACAGATTAAAAGTATTTCTATGTATATGATTTCCTTAAGTAATAATATCTTGGAAAATTTTAAACAAAATTATAAAGCGCCAAAGCAAGTTAAAGAAAATTTCTTTTTAGGTGGGCTCACGGATGAAGTGACCAATATTTTCCGATGTCAGTTCCATAAGAAAAATATGGATTTTCATTACGAAATCGATGAAGGCGGAAATTGTGTTGTTTTAGGAGACAGTTTAAAACTAAAACAAATTCTAATCAACATTCTAGCGAATTCGGTAAAATTTACGCCAAATGGCGGCAGAATCGAGTTTTTAGTTAAGACAACACAAAATGACGTTAAGCTTGAAGCAGAGTTTAAAATCCGTGATAACGGCCCCGGTATGAGTGCCGAATTTTTAGAGCGGATTTTTCTTCCTTTTGTTCAAGAAGATAACAATAAATGCGGGACCGGCTTAGGATTGATGATTGTCCATCAATATGTTCAACAATTGGGAGGAACGATTGATGTGAAGAGCAAAAAAGGGGAAGGTACGGAGTTTGTTGTTAATCTCAGCCTCGAATACGGCGAAAAACAAAAGCAAAGTGAGAATAATTTTTCTTCAAAAAGAATTTTGCTGGTTGATGATTCGATGATAAATCTTGAAGTTGTAAGTTTTATTTTAAAGGAAAAGGGTGTGGAAATAGATGTTGCGAGCAACGGAAAAATTGCTTTTGATAAATTTGTGGAGTCAGATGAAAATCACTATGATTTGATTTTAATGGATATGCGGATGCCAGTTTTAAGCGGCTGTGAAGCAACAAAGGCGATTCGCACCTTAACGCGGAAGGATGCGCAAGAGATAAAAATTATCGGTTTTTCTTCAAACTCCCTCAATGAAGACATTTGTGAGGCCTTAGCAAGCGGAATGAACGATTATGTTTGTAAGCCTATTGAAGCAGCCAAACTTTATAAAATACTGGACAAATACTTGTAAGCGACAATTTCCGCTAATTTTCTTTTCTTTTTAATTGTATTGATTTTTTTGCCATTTAATAGTATAATAATAATGTCTAGTAAAATATAATTCCAATTTTTCGATTTAATAAAAATCGGAAAATAAAGATAGAAGGTGTTAATGTGGGAATTAGAGAACAAGCAAAAAAAGTAAGGGAGTCTTTAAAAGACTATCCCCATGTTGAGGTAATTGCCGCGACCAAATACATGAATATCGAACAGACCAAAGAGTTGGTTGAGGCGGGAATCTACAATTTGGGTGAAAACCGTACCGATATGTTTCTCGAAAAATACGAAGCACTGAAAGATAATCCGAACGTTAAATGGCATTTTTTCGGGGTTGTACAAACCCGAAAAATCAGAGATATCGCGAATAAAATTGAATGTTTGCATTCTTTAGATAAACTCTCGCTCGCAATCGAACTTGATAAGAAATTAACCAAACCTTTGGATTGCTTTGTTCAGGTTAATATTTCCGAGGAACCGAACAAAAGCGGCGTCCCGGTAAATAAGGTCAAAACCTTTATTAAACAACTGGAAAAATATCCGAAAATTCGGGTTATCGGTTTAATGTGTATTGCGAAACTGACATTTGATGAAGATGTTTTAAGAAAATCCTTTACAAAAATGCAGAAACTAAAAGAAGAAATAGAAAGTATGAACCTTCCTTATGCCCCCTGCCATGAATTATCTATGGGGATGAGCAATGATTATCGGATTGCCGTTCAATACGGTGCTACGAAAGTTAGGTTGGGCAGAGTCTTTTTAATATAAAGAGTAATTAAGGAGTAGACAGATGGGAATTTTCAAAAAAAGGAAAAAAAGCAATAAAATTGAATTTTCGGAATATAATAATAAGGAAAAAGGTGGAAAAAATCGTTCCAGTCTTCTGACCTCTTTTGATCGTATGGAATACAGCATTGTTACCGAAAATTCAAAAGAAACATTATTGAAAATATGTGATACCATTCTGTCCGGAAAAGCCGTACTTGCAAATTTTGATAAGCTCGATCCCGAGGATGCAAACGAAATGTTGCCTTTCATCTCCGGCGTTGTTTATGCGACCAGAGGGGAAATCTACCGCCTTGATGAAAGACTGTTTCTCTTTGGACGCAAAGAAGAATTTGAAGACGGCTCATTATATCAATATGTTGAGGATACAAAATGACCTTAAGCTTTATAATTAATATTATTTATTTCTTACTTTTGCTTTATGGCGGCATTATGTCCTTAAGCATAATTCTTTCCTGGATACCGGGAGCTTTTGAAATCAAATTTTTCCGTCAGCTTCGAAAAATCAGCGATTGGTATTTGGGACCATTTCGCGGTAAACTGATTGTTGGTGTAATTGATTTTACTCCGATGATTGGTTTAATGATATATAGTTTTATTATGAACCTATTAAGCATATGGATTTAAAAGTTGAAAATTTATTAAAAAATGGGCATCAAGGCCCAATTTTAAGTAAGTTTCTGACACTTGATGAACAAAAGAATCTGACATCGAAATCACTTCAGATCTTTTTTTCAGAAACTTATCCCGAGGAAGAAAGAAGAAGAGCTTTCCTTTGTCCGCTCGGCCTTGATATCCAACCCGATTTTCAAATTGATATCATCGAAATCAAATCCCCAAAGCCCTTGCGTCATTCTGAAATATTGGGAGCGACACTTGCGACCGGGATTTCTAGGGAAGTAGTTGGCGATATCATTGTCGGTGAAGAAAAATCGTATCTGCTTGTTACCTCAGAGATCAGCAGATACCTTTTAGATAATCTGAACAGAGTCGGGAAATATTACGTTGAAGTTAAAAAAGTTGATAAATTGGAAGCGGTAGTAAATCAAAATTATCATTCCGCTTCCATAATTGTACCCGGGCTTCGTCTCGATAGCATCCTTGCAAAGAGTTTGCATCTTTCTCGAGCTAATGCTCAAGAACTAATCAGAACCGGAAGGGTTAAGGTTAACGGAAAGATTAATCTTAATCGTGATTATCTCTGCAAACAAGACGATTTGCTTTCAATCACCCGTTTTGGAAGAGTGGTTATCGGCGAGATTACGGGAAAAACAAGAAAAGATAATCTAATCCTAAATATTGAAATAACTAGATCAAAGTAGATAAGGAGAAAATCATGAGCAAAGATTATAAAGATACGCTATTAATGATGAAGACAGCTTTCTCGATGCGCGCTAATTTAACCGAGAAGGAACCGCAAATTCAAAAGCACTGGGAAGAAAAAGATGTTTACCGGAAAGTTTTAGAAAAAAACCAAGGACATCCGGTTTATAATCTTCACGACGGTCCTCCCTATGCGAACGGCGACATCCATGTCGGTCATGCTCTGAACAAAATTTTAAAAGACTTTGTCATCAGATACCGGAGCATGAACGGGTTTTATGCTCCTTATATACCCGGTTGGGATACCCATGGTCTTCCGATCGAAACTGCGCTTACTAAGAATAAAAAAGTTAACCGTAAAGCAATGTCGATCCCCGAATTTCGGAAGCTTTGCGAAGAATATGCTTTAAAACAAGTTGAAAAGCAGAAACTGGACTTTAAGAGGCTTGGAATTTTGGGTGATTGGGATAATCCTTATCTCACCTTAAACAAAGAATATGAAGCCGAACAAATCCGGATCTTCGGAAAGATGGTAGCTCAAGGCCTTGTTTTCAAAGGTTTAAAACCTGTTTATTGGTCCCCTTCCAGCGAATCAGCGCTTGCGGAAGCGGAAATCGAATATCACGATAAAGTTTCCCCTTCCATCTATCTTGCTTTTAAAGTTTTGGATGGCAAGAACCTGCTTTCGAGTGACTGCGAACTCGTCATTTGGACAACCACCCCCTGGACCATCCCTGCTAACCTCGCCGTGAGCGTCCATCCAGAATTTGAATATGTGGTCTTGTTTGCGGGTGAAAGATATCTCGTTGTCGCAAAAGAACTGGTCGAAGCTTTTGTGGAAGCAGTTGGCTATAAAGACCATAAAATCATTAAAACCATTACCGGTATTGAGCTTGAAGGAATCACTTATTCTCATCCTTTAAACGGCAAAGTCTGTCCCGTTGTTTTAGCGGATTACGTGACGCTTGAAAGTGGAACCGGACTTGTTCATACCGCTCCCGGACACGGTGAAGACGACTTTATGACCGGGAAAAAATATGATCTCGAGACTCTTTGCGTCGTTGACGAAAAAGGTTATATGACTGAAGAAGCCGGAGAGTTTGCTGGGATCTTCTATGAAAAAGCCAATGATGTGATTATTGAACGCTTATATGAAGTCGGAAGTCTACTCCAGCATAGTAAAGTAACTCATAGTTATCCCCATGACTGGCGGACACATAAACCGATTATTTTTAGAGCTACTTCCCAATGGTTTGCTTCGATTGATGCATTAAAGGAAGATATGCTCGAAGCGATTAAAACGGTTACCTGGATTCCGGCTTGGGGCGAAGCCCGTATGGAAAACATGGTTAAAGATCGGAAAGAATGGTGTATTTCCCGACAAAGAGTCTGGGGCGTTCCGATTCCGGTGTTTTATGCGGAAGACGGAAGCGCAATCCTTGATGAAGATGTAATCAATCATGTTGCTGATTTGTTTGCAGAACACGGATCCTCAGTTTGGTGGGAAAAAGAAGCAAAAGATTTGCTTCCGGAAGGATACTCTAACTCGCACAGTCCGAATAATATCTTTACCAAAGAAACAGATATTATGGATGTTTGGTTTGACTCGGGTTCATCGCATCATGCGAGCATGGTCTTATCTGGTCAAACATATCCTGCGGATCTTTATCTTGAAGGCTCGGACCAATATCGAGGTTGGTTTAATTCCAGTCTATCGACGGGAATCGCGATTACGAAAAAAGCGCCTTACCGTGCCGTTTTAACCCATGGATTTGTTCTTGACGGCGAAGGTCGGAAAATGAGTAAGTCGCTTGGAAATAGTGTCGACCCCCAAGATATGATTCGAATGTTCGGTGCCGATATTCTCCGCTTATGGGTTGCCGGTTCTGAATATACAGCCGATATCCGTATCTCCAATGAAATCATGAAACAGGCTGCGGAAAATTATCGGAAGATTCGAAATACTTTCCGGTTCTTGCTCGGAAATCTTTCCGATTTCAATCCGGAAAATGATCGGATTCCTTATGAGCAAATGCCTGAAATTGATCAAGTTATGATGAATCTATTAAATAATTTGATCGACAAGGTTGTAAAAGCCTATGAGAATTATCAATTTGATGAAGTTTACCGTTCGATTTTGACCTATATGACAAACGAACTTTCCGCATTTTACCTTGACTTTACAAAAGACGTTCTTTATATCGAAACGGTTGATAATCCGGAAAGAAGAAGCATTCAAACAGTGTTCTATGAAAATCTTTCGGCACTTGTAAGGTTACTCACTCCGATTATCCCGCATACAACCGAAGAAGTATATTCGCATATACCTTATGAAAAAGAAGAGAGCGTATATTTTACGAATATGCCGAAATCACTCCGTTATGCAAACGGAACGGTCTTGCTGAATAAATACGAACTATTCAAAGATTTACGGAGTGATGTCTTAAAAGCTTTAGAAGAAGCCCGTAACAATAAGATTATTGGTAAATCACTCGCCAGCAAGGTCGTGTTGAAACCTTCGGAAGCGACACTAAAACTCTTAAATAGTTTTAAGGTTGATCTTGCGAAAGTATTTATCGTATCTGAATTCGTTGTTACAAACGAAGATCTTGAAGGCGATGAATATAAATCGGGTATTATTCAAATCAGCGCCCGCGAAGGACATGTTTGTGGTCGCTGTTGGAAGGTAGTCGATGAAGTAAACGAAGAAGAACTTTGCAATCGTTGTAATAAAATTATTAAAATAATGAGGTCATAGGATGGCAATTTATATTCATTTCTTTAGGGATAGCGGTTTAGAAAAATTAGATTTTCTAAAAGTCTTTGAATTTTTCGAATCCTATCCAAACTTTAAAATCTTTTACACCGACGAGGAAGTGCAAATTGATTATCGCGATGATGATTTTAAATTTGCCTATCGTTATCTGATTACCAAAAAGTCACGGGTCAGCCAGATTTATAAATTGAATCCTCAATATCTGAATGTAAATTTCTTACTCGAACTTCCGGTATTGGTCCCATCCTTTTTAGTAAAGGAAATTTTAGCCTTAACGCAGAAACTATGTAAACTCTTCGATTTGGAGATTTACAATGATGTATTCCAAGATGTTCAACCCTTTAACCTTGCGGATGTTGTAGTTTTGTTTGAAAATATGCGGCGCGAGGCGATTGCTCAATACGGAATGCAGGATAAACTTTCGTTTGAAAAGGACAAGCTCGACGAAGTTTGTCGTTACCAAAGGTCAGTTGCAAGTTTACGCGAATACTACCATAATGAAGTCGAAGTCAATCTCGTGGAACCGATTATTGATAAAATAACAAATGAATACGGTATTTCGGTTGTTTGGAACGCCGGTGTTCCAACGGTTTTTCCGCCACATTTAAGTTATATTTATGTTAAGGAAGAACAAAACATTCCTTTCCTTGTCAGAAGGAAAGACTTTATGAGCATTATGGGTAAATACTTAATCGAAATCGTAAATTTTCTGCCTGATATGTATATCTTAAAACCCAAACAAGCGAAAGCCTCTCGTAAAGTGCTCAATAAACTGCGCAAAGTCGCGATTATTGACCAAAATTTTAAATCGGTTCGGCTTGCGAATTTGATCGACATTTAGGAGGAAGAAATGAATAATAAATTGATTGATCATACATTGTTGAAAGCAAATGCCACGCTTACTGATATTAAAAAACTTTGTGAAGAAGCAAGAGAACATCACTTTAAAAGCGTCTGCGTTAATCCGGGGTTTGTAAAAAGAGCGAAAGAATTTTTGGCCGGAAGTGATGTTTTAGTTTGCACCGTTATCGGTTTTCCTCTCGGCGCTAATACCATTGAAACCAAAGTTTTTGAAACCGAACAAGCCGTTAATGAAGGTGCCGATGAAATTGATATGGTAATTAATATCAGCAAAGCGAAGGAACATGATTTTTCCTATCTGGAAAAAGAAATTAGAGCCGTTGTCGAGGCAGCAAACAAAAGAACCGTCAAAGTGATTATTGAAACTTGTTATCTCACTGACGAGGAAAAGGTTGCAGCTTGTAAAGCGGCAGCAGAGGCCGGAGCAGATTTTGTGAAAACTTCGACCGGTTTTGGGACCGGCGGCGCAACGGTAGAAGATGTTGCTTTAATGCGAAAGTCTGTTCCCGTAAAGATGGGTGTTAAAGCCAGCGGTGGCATCCGGACTAAAGAAGCTCTTGAAGCAATGGTAGCTGCCGGCGCAAACAGAATCGGAGCCTCGGCTGGAATAAAATTGATTGAAGGAGGAAGTCATGGCGACGCCGCATATTGAGGTAAATGATAAAAATTTGTTTGGTAAAACCGTACTTATGCCAGGGGACCCCTTAAGAGCCAAATTTGTTGCGGAAACATATTTAACAGATATTAAATTAATCAATCAAGTCCGCAATATGTTTGCTTATACAGGTAATTATCAAGGCAAGAAAATTACCGTTATGGGATCGGGTATGGGCATGCCCAGTATTGGAATTTACTCTTACGAATTGTATAAATTTTATGATGTTGAAAATATTATCAGAATCGGCTCTTGTGGAGCGTATGATCCAAACCTGAAACTCTATGATGTAATCATTGCTCGTGATGCTTATAGCGAATCTAGTTTCGCTAAAGTGGCTTATAATTATCCTGAAAATATCCTTCCTGCATCAGAGCATCTGGTTCAGGCCTTAAATGCCTCCGCCAAAAAACTAGCAATCCCTGTAACTAATGCTACGATTCATTCTTCCGATGTATTTTATCGCCATCAGGGAGATGTATTCCGCGATGTTCGCGATAAACACGGATGTGTAGCTGTTGAGATGGAAAGTTTCGCTTTGTTTGCAAATGCGCGTTTCCTCGGGAAGCACGCAGCCTGCATTCTGACTGTTTCTGATTCACTCGTTACAAAGGAAGAAACAACTGCAGAAGAGCGTCAAACTTCCTTCCATAAAATGATGGAGATTGCACTTGATTCCGCAAAATAGTGGGGAGACCCCACTATTTTTTTGGAATAATTTTCTAAAAAGGAACACAGAATAAACCTGGAGGCAGATATGGAAATAAAGGAAAGAAGTTTCAATAACTTAAATGCAACTCTGATTAAAACGAATAAATTTAAAACTTTAAGTTTTCAGGTCGTCTTTTTAGGCGAATTTTCCAAAGAAACCGCAACAAAACGCAGTCTCTTAACAAAACTATTGTCGACTTCAACGAAAACTTATAACACCAAAAAAGCTCTGGCTAATAAATTGATGGATATGTATGATGCTTCCTTTTCAATCTCGACTTATCCTTCCGGAGAAACCGCAGTTACAGCCTTTAGTCTAACAATTGTAAATGAAAAAAATTTAGGCGTTCTTGGACTTACTAAAGAAGCTCTCGAATTTTTGCAGGAAGCTATCTTTAATCCAAATTTCGAAAATGGATTATTTCAAGAAAAGTATTTCCATGAACAGAAAAGGATTTTAAGAGAACGCATCAATAATATCTATAATAATAAAAACCGATATGCCTTAAGACAGATGTTGAAGAATATGGCACCGAATGAAATCATCAGTGTTAGTTCAATGGGCGCTTTGGAAGATTTAGAGCAGATTACCAATCAAGATCTTGTTAATTTATATCAACGGATGTTAAGCGAAGAAAATGTTAGTCTTTATGTTGTTGGGGATTTTGAAGAGGAAAACTTACTTCAGGATTTATCTTTACTCGGAAACTTTAATAGTGTTTCCAATCAATATCAAACAGTTTTAACACAAGAAGTTAAAGTAGAGAAGGTTCGTGAGTTTGTTGAAAAGCAAAACATCCAACAAACCAAGCTAATGATGGGTTTTCGAAGCACCATCAATACCAAAAGCAAGCTATATCCGGCCGCCTTAGTTTTTAATGCCATGTATGGCGGCATCTTTGCCTCAGATTTAATCCGGGTCGTCAGAGAAGAAAATTCGCTTGCGTATACGATTGTTTCCCAATTTATGAATGATGTGATGGTATTAATCGTCTCAGCAGGAATTGATCGCGATAAGTACCAACTCACTACTGATTTGGTTATTAAAGAACTTGAATATTATAAACAAGGAAAAATAGATTCGGTCTTAATGGCAATCGCTAAGGAAAGCATTATCAATGAACTGATCCAAATTGAAGATAATCCTTATTTGCTTTCCGGTTTTGCCTTAAGGAATTATTTGCATGGTCTTAAATATTCTGTTAACGATTTAATTGAAATTGTAAAAGCGGTATCAGAAACTGAAATCCAGGAAGTTGCACAAGGAATAAATTTAGATACAATCTTCTTATTGACCGGTGAGGATCATGATGGTTAGAAATTATGAAATATTGAATGAAAAAGTATATAGTGAGAAACTAGAAAATGGTCTCCGTGTAATCATTGTTCCAAAACCTGGGTTCAAAAAGACTTTCGCTTGTTTCGCAACCAAATACGGAGCGCTCATCAACCGCTTCGTTCCTTACGGGGAAACAGATTATCTCGATGTTCCGCTCGGTATCGCCCATTTTTTAGAACATAAAATGTTTGAAATGCCGGACGGAAGCGATGCTACTGATTTGTTTGCGAAAATGGGATTAGATGCAAATGCCTTAACCAACTATTTAATGACCGGTTATCTTTTTAGCGGTACCGCTAATATTAAAGAAGGCATTGAACTCTTGCTTGACTTTGTACAAACACCACATTTAACCGAAGAAAATGTTTTAAAAGAACAAGGAATCATTGCTCAGGAACTGAAGATGTATATGGATGACCCGAATGATGCCTTGCATTTAGGTCTAATGAAGAATTTATTCCGTGCTTATCCGCTCCGTTATGATGTTGGAGGTACACTTGATTCTATCATTAAAATTACGCCAGAATATCTTTATAAATGTTACGAAACATTCTATCATCCTTCGAATATGATTTTAATCATTGTCGGCGATATTGATGCAATTATGTCTAACTCAACTAATTCTCATGAGATGTTGCTTGATTTAATCAGAGCAAACCAAGCAAAGAAAGTGTTTAAAAAACCTCTCGATATTCGGAAAAATATCTTAGTTGAAGACGAAACCGCCAATAAGTCTTCTGGATATGCTAAAATGGATATTTCGATTCCGAAGGTAGCGGTCGGTTTAAAACTGCCCTTTGAAAAATACGAAAAAAACGATGCGATGATGATGGAATTAAAGATGAAAGTCCTTTTGGAAGCAACAATCGGCCCCACAACCGATGCTTTCCAGGAAATGCTTGATCTTGAGTTGATTACCGGAAATATTTATTATGATGTTTATACGGACGGAATTTGTGGATTTATAAAGATCCAAGCAAATACCAATAAACCAAAACAATTCATCGCTTATATTCGTGAAAAACTGCTTTCCTTAAGCAACATAAAACTGGAAGAAGAAGTCTTTAACCGCTTTAAAAAATCACTGCTTGGCAATTTCTTAAGAGCATTAAATAATCTTGATTATATCGGTTATAATTATCTTGAATATTCGTTTAAAGAGTCAGATGTATTTGAAGCTATCGGTCTCTTTTCAAAGCTAAATATCGAAGATTTAAAAGCTTTAGAAAAGTATTTCAAAGTAGAAGCAATTTCTGATTATACGATTATTCCGAAGAATATGCTTTTTTCGAAAATCTGAACTAAAAAAACTTTCAAATTTTTTGCTTTATGCAAAATCAAACAAATCACATCAAATAAAACTATTAACAAAAAATTAAGATATTTCTCAATAAATTTTTACAAAAGCAAAGAAATATCGATTGATAAACTCCCGAAATTTTAAAATCGGGAGTTTTTATCTTTTTCGGAATTATTATATAATGGACTTGCCGGTAATATAATGAAAGGAGATGTTGACGAACATGGAGAGAAATGTTAAATAATGTAATTCTAATTGGGAGAACGGTAGAGGATTTAAAACTTGTAACTACGGAAAGCGGACTTAAGACCTGTCGAATGGTGCTAGCATGCCAGCGACCTTTCCGGAATCAAGAAACACAAGAATACGATACCGATTTTATTCCCATTACTTTATGGCAAGTGGTTGCGGAAATGACCAGCCAACATGTTAAACGTGGTTCAACCGTAGCGGTGAAAGCGCGCCTTGCAACTAGGACTTTGGAAATAGATAATGTCAAAGTCAGAACGGTTGAAGTAATTGGTGAGCGCGTTATTTTTATTAATTTAAAAAATGAAGATAAAGGGGAAGATTAATATCCGATGCACAACAATTCAAGTTAAACAAAAAAAGAGCAGTTTGCTGCTCTTTTATGTTTATATTAAACATCAAATGAATTTTAATAAGAACAATTTACATCAATCAATCCTCCAAAATACGAACAATTTTTGAAACTCGTATAAAATCATAAAAGCAAGTTTATAAATCCTATCTCAGTTACTTATTTAATCATCATTTTCCTCTTCATGTAAAGTAGGTTAAGGATGCTATAATTGCCGCGACATCTTTTGATTTTAATAAAACTATTAATTTTTAATAATTTGTGATAAAAATACTGAAAACATTTTCTTGTTTTTCTACAAAAAATTTAGTATAATCAATAATGGTGTTTATTAATTTTGTAATTGGCCATCTAATTTTATGAAATCTTAGTTCTAAAGAAAAAAGGAGATGATATTTATGAATTTAGATGATAGGACATTAATTATTATTCTTGCATTGATTATCGGTACAACATTGATTTCATTAATCTATGCATTTTTTTTAAAAGGCCAATTAACAAAACTTAAAGTTGGAAATAGTAAAATTGAAGAAATTTCTTCCTATATAAGGGAAGGTACACTTGCTTTTATTAAAAAAGAATACAAGATTATTGCAATCTTCATAACAGGTATTTCTATAGTATTAGCCTTATTAGGTTTTATACCAGCACTTAAAAATGCTGAAGGAGTAGGGTGGAAAAGCGCACTTTGTTTCATACTTGGTGCATCTTTTTCTGGGTTAGCCGGTTATACAGGTATGTTAGCCGGAATTAAAGCAAATTCTTTAACAGCTTCTGCAGCAAATACAAGCGGAATGGGCAAAGCATTAAAGATGGCTTTTAGCGGTGGCTCTGTTGTTGGGCTAAGCGTTGTTGGATTTGGACTATTGGGTCTTACAGGATCAGTTCTCGTCCTTTATTTAACCCTAGGTGATCTTGCTGTAGTAGGTCAAGTTGTTATCGGTTACGGTTTAGGAGCGTCTTTAGTGGCGTTATTCGCTCGTGTTGGCGGTGGAATTTATACAAAAGCAGCTGATGTCGGAGCTGATTTAGTTGGTAAAATTGAAGCAGGCATTCCTGAAGATGATCCGAGAAATCCTGCTGTTATCGCCGATAATGTTGGTGATAATGTTGGCGACATTGCTGGAATGGGTTCAGATTTATTAGAATCGTATGCAGGAGCCATTATCTCTGCTTTAACGCTCGGTATTGCATCAACTGTATATATGGGAAGCAACGCTGCATTATTTCCTCTTTTAATCGCTGCTTCAGGAATTATTGCTGCAATTGTTAGTATTTTTATCATCCGGTTGCGCGAATGGAAAGATCCTCAAAAAACATTAAATATAGCTACTTATATTGCTAATTTTATTGTTTTAGTATTAGCCTTTGTATTTAGTCAATTAATCTTAAAATCATATAAACCATTCTTTACCATCCTCGTTGGTCTAGTAATAGGTATTTTTATCGGGTTTATTGCTGAGTATTACACTTCTGAAAAATTTAAACCTGTAAAAGAAGTTGCATCAGAATCTAATACAGGTCATGCAACAAATGTTATTGCTGGTTATGCAGTCGGTATGAAATCAACTGCAACCACAATCATTGTTTTAGTTTCAGGAGTAATAATTTCCTATTTGTTGGAAGGAATGTACGGAATCGGTTTGGCTGCAGTCGGAATGTTATCTACGGTAGGAATAACCGTTTCTGTCGATGCCTATGGACCAATATCAGACAATGCCGGTGGCATAGCTGAAATGTCTAAGTTGGATGAAGGTGTCAGAGAAATTACTGATAAACTGGATTCTGTTGGTAACACTACAGCCGCTATCGGTAAAGGTTTTTGCATCGGTGCAGCAACACTTACTTCACTTGCACTATTTATATCATATGCCCTTTCGACAGGTCTTTCAGCAATCAACATTCTCGAACCTTTAGTAATTGTTGGCTTACTTATTGGAGCAATGCTACCTTTCTTATTTACTTCCCTGGTTATAAATTCAGTAGGTAAGGCTGCTAATAAAATGATTGATGAGGTACGTAGACAATTTAAAGAAGATCCTGGTATTATGGAAGGCACATCCAAGCCAGATTATGCAAAATGTGTTGAGATTTCTACAAGCGCCGCATTAAAAGAAATGATTGTTCCGGCATTAATTTCAGTATTAACTCCTATTATTATTGGTTTTGTCTTCGGAACAAAAGCTTTAGGCGGATTATTAGTTGGCGCACTTGCCAGTGCTTCCATGTTAGCTATATTTATGGCCAATTCTGGTGGAGCATGGGATAATGCGAAAAAACTAATTGAATCCGGTAAATTTGGCGGAAAAGGAAGCGAGGCACATAAAGCTGCAGTTACCGGCGATACCGTAGGTGATCCATTTAAAGATACTGCTGGGCCTTCTATGGATATTTTAATTAAACTTATGTCAATGGTTGCCTTAATTATCGGTCCTGCAATTATGCATATCGGATCTTTATTAGAAAAGTTTTTCTAATAGTAAATTTAAGGTTTGTTTACATATAAAATGAATCTAAACAAAAAAGGGGTCTGTAAAGAATTCTGTTGATAATTAAATATGATTATATTTAATTATCGACGATAAATCGTCCCTGTCAAGAATTCTGTTGATGAATTTTCTTGATAAAAAGGTCTATGTTGATACTCATTTTGCAGAGAAAA
>DUTX01000018.1 GCA_012841865.1 Acholeplasmataceae bacterium
CTTGACCGTCGATTCTTTTAATAATATCACCGGGAAGCAGTCCCGATTCTGAATTTTTCGCAACAGCGGTAACAACTAAACCTTGAAAACTATATGCGATTTTTATTTCAGGGTTCTTTTTTGCTGCAGCTTCATAAGCGACAATCAACGCGTCAGTAATACTGTAATCCTTCATCAACATACCGCGAATTATTTCTTCTTCTTCGCTTAAATCTTTTTTAGGGTTAAATTCGCTAATATCAATCCAAGGTGATAACTTTGCAATCAAATACTGAAAATAAGTAATTTGTTTATGCGAATAAACACCGACAGTATTGATATTACCTGCAACATTATCTTCCTTTATTTTTACAACCCAATAATCTTTCGAATCAGTATCCGTTGCGACGGTATAATTAATTGATCCAGGTGTGATTATTTGGTAATTAACTTTGATATTCGTAATTGCTAAGACAAAGATATATAATAAAAGAATTATTGAAAGGACTATTTTCTTTTGCGGTGATGATTTTTTTAATGCATTCCATAAATCAAGAAAAACAGCTTTCATTATTCTTCCTCAATTCTGATCCGAAACGGATCGATTTTTCGATAGGTTACACCGCTCGCATCAAGCATTCTTTTGGCTGCTTGATCTGAGACGGTATTCAAATATTTATCGGACAAATAGACTATCTCTTTAATACCGCTTTGAATTATCAATTTGACGCATTCATGGCAAGGAAAGAGCGTCACATAAAGCGTACAACCGGAAAGTTCAGCATTGGAATTTAAAATTGCATTCGGTTCCGCATGAACAATATAGGGATATTTTGTTTCTAAAAACTCACCTTCATTGTTCCAGGGAAAAGCATCATCATCGCAGCCATAAGGTAGGCCGTTATAACCGATACCGACAATCCGTTTTTTTTGATTGACAATGCATGCCCCGACTTGAGTATTCGGGTCTTTGCTGCGCATTGAGGATAAAAGAGCAACTCCCATAAAATAACGGTCCCAACTAAGATAATCAGTCCGTTTTTTTGTCATCAGCTTCTTCCTCGCATTGATCAAGATATGCTTTTAATTCTTCTTTTTTTCTTTCAACATCAGTGATCTTTATAACACAAGTTTGCGAAGGACAAAATTGGCATTTTTCTGGTAACTCAACACCTTTTGGCGCTTTTGTTTTCCAGTTTAAAATGACAGATAAGAAAAATATTAGTACAACAGCAACAACGATTACTGCTTGTATAAGAACACTATTTAGAATAATCAAGATATACCTCCAGTAATAATAAGCTTAACAATGTAATCAGCAAGCAAAAGACCAGCAGTCGCTGTTACAGGCATGTAAGATCCTAAAGCGGGAATTTTTGCTGGAACTTCGGTGGAAGAAACAACCATGACTTTTTCATTGATGTTTTCTTCGCGAAGTTTTCTCCGGATAATCTTTGCTAGCGGATCTGCACAAGTTTTTTTAATTTCCGTAACAACTAGTTTTGTCGGATCAACCTTTTTAGCCGCTCCCATTGCGGAAATGAAGGTAAGCTTCCGCTTTAAGCATTCTTTGATCAGAAAAAACTTATCAGCAACCGAATCTATCGCATCAATCAAATAATCAAACTCATAAGTAAAGAGCTTGCTCTCTTCACAAAAACGTTCGTCTAATTTGATAACACTACAGGTAGGATTAACTTTCAAAATTTCTTCTTCCATCACATCGGCTTTCTTGCGTCCGAGTGTTTCGTAGTTAGCAATCAATTGCCGATTGATATTGCTTTCTTGAACAATATCATAATCCTGAATGATTAAAGAGCCGACACCGGTACGAGCAAGAGCAAGGGCAGCAACGCCACCAACTCCGCCCAATCCGATGACTGCAACTTTTGCTTGTTTTAGTTTTTCTATATTTGTGTTTCCAAAAAGATATTCAAGTCTTTCCAGATTTTTCATTTCTTAATTTCCAACTTTAATTCTTGTAACTGTTCTTGCGTTGCGTAAGTGGGTGCTTCACTCATCGGATCAATTGCGCTGGCACTCTTCGGAAAAGCGATAACATCACGAAGTGAAGTACCGTCACACAGAATCATTGCTAAACGGTCAAGTCCGAGCGCGATTCCTCCGTGCGGAGGTGTTCCGTATTTCAACGCTTCTACAAAAAATCCAAATTTTTCTTTGACTTCTTCTTCTGAAAGTCCGAGCACCTTAAACATCTTCTTTTGGACTTCTTGCTGATGAATCCGGATCGAGCCGCTTCCTA
>DUTX01000167.1 GCA_012841865.1 Acholeplasmataceae bacterium
CAGATTTATCATTCTCTGTACAGTCAGTGTAAATCCGGGCTGCAATGCCCACAGAGTGCAAAATAAGAGGTCAATATGTATAATATCACAATGGTCGTTAAGTCAAATGAGTCTAAATCAGATATAATTGAACGTATATGTTTATCTGAGAGACTCGACTGCAACGACCATTTTGCATTTTCTTGCATTATGATAAAAGAAAGTGAAGAAACTTACAAATTAAAAATTAATTGTTTACAACCATTTGAGGATAATCCTTACACAATGACGATGCTAATTGATAAATTATTTGAGCATCCGGGTAGAAATGCAAAATATGTGGTACCACCTTTAAAAGATTTCTTTGTTGTATTTGCTCCATCTTTGCATAAGATGGTACATCAGTTACATCCTAGATATTGTAAATTAATACCAGACAAAGAAGATTTATTTCAAACATTATCTCTTGTTATAGTTAATTTATACAATAAAGGTTATTATATACATAAACGGCTTATCTATAAATCTTTTGTTAACGAATTGAATATGCAAATTCGTAAGAGCAAATACTATACAAACATAAAATCATTAGATGAGCCTATAGGAATGGACGCAGAAGGTAATACAATAACATACTTGGATAAATTAGAATGTCCTAAATCTAGTCTTGTTGCATATGGTCTAACTCATTATACAGATAACGACTATTGGGACGAAAAATATGAGCAACTAGAGAAAATTATGTTAAAAGATATGGGTAAATTTCAATTTGACAGAATTATGATACAAATTAAGACAAAAACCATTGACTCAAAGACTTCTAGAATATTATCTAAGTATAGAGAAATGTTCAGCCCGGATTATATTCCTAGACCAAATGCGAAAGGCAAAGCAAAAAGAGGTACAAGATGAAAAGAAAGGAATTGCAAAATATCTATAATATTCACGATTTACTTAATACTTGTATCTGTGAAATGTGTTTTACGGGTAGCAAAAAAGAGTTCGATAAGCTGTATGAAGATGCAAAAGGCTATTTACAATTAATTTATATTATTGCTGAAAGTAAATTTGATAATTTAATAAAAGGAGATTAAAAGTATGAAAGAAATTATAGTAAATGGAGTAATTTATGTCCCTAAAGAAAACAAGGCACAAGAAAAAGATGGTATGAAGTATTGTATCATAAGAACTTATTCAGCAGGCGTTTTTGCTGGATACCTGGAGAGTAGAAATGGAAAAGAGGTGAAGATAAGAGATGCACGTAGATTGTGGTATTGGGAAGGAGCCTGTTCTTTGTCCCAATTAGCAAAAGAAGGAACTAAAAAACCAGAGAAGTGTAAGTTCGCTGTACCTGTAGACTCTATATTAGTCTTAGAGGCAATAGAGATTATAGAGACTACTGCAGAAGCACAAAAATCTATAATGGAGGTACCTGAATGGAAAATATAAAAGGCTCTGGCTCTGGCTCTGGCTCTGGCTCTGGCTATGGCTATGTTGATGGCTCTGGCTTTGGCTATGGTGATGGCTCTGGCAATGGCTCTGGCTCTGGCTATGTTGATGGCTCTGGTTATGGCTCTGGCTATGGCTTTGGCTCTGGCTATAGCAATGGCTCTGGCTATGGTAATGGCAAATACTAATACAATGGAGGTACCTGAATGGAAAATATA
>DUTX01000160.1 GCA_012841865.1 Acholeplasmataceae bacterium
AGTGATTGATTTTCATATGATATAACCTTGTATTATAACGATTTATGCGTATTTTTAATACTAATGTGGGACGAAAATAAAAGTGCCTTGTTTAAATGTTTTGCAAAGGCACTTTGTCATCAGGCTGGAGCGGTAAATCCGCTTTTTTTTATTTTTACTGGAAAAATGAAGAAAATAGTATATAATAGTTGTATCAGTAAAAAGGAGGATCTTATGAAGTGCGAGAAACTAAAAAAATATGCAGATTTGGCCGTTAAAATCGGAGTTAATCTCCAAAAGCAACAAATCCTTTTAATCAACTCTCCCGTTGAATGTGCAGAGTTTACAAGGCTTTTGGTCGAATCTGCTTATGAGACCGGCGCATCATATGTGATGGTGCGGTGGAATGATGATTTAATCAACAAAACTTATTACACTTTTGCTACCGAAGAAGTAATTTCAGAAATTCCAAATTATGTTGTGGAACAATTTAAATATGTCGTCGACCGGGGCGCAGCTGTTATTTCCATTTCTGCTCCGACACCGGGACTCTTAAAAGATGTCGAACCTAAAAAGTTGCAACTTGCCAGTAAAACAAGCCATGAACATCTTGGTTTTTACCAAAAACATCTGATGGCAAACGGCAGCCAGTGGTGCGTAATATCATATCCCACAAAAGCTTGGGCAGAAAAAGTATTTGGGGGCGCAGAGAGTTTCGAACGTTTGCTTGATGCAATCCTTGCAGCTTCCCGTGTGACCGCTGATAATGACCCGATTGTAGAATGGCGTAATCACATCGAAAATCTTGCTCGGCATAATCAAATGTTAAACGAGTATAATTTTAAGAAACTTCATTTTAAAAATAGTCTTGGTACCGACTTAGAAGTTGAACTCGTTAATGGGCATATTTGGGCCGGTGGCGGCGAAGTTTCCCAAAAAGGCATTGATTACTGTCCGAATATACCGACCGAAGAAACCTTTACGATGCCACATAAGGACAGGGTGAACGGAAAAGTAGTTGCGACCAAACCTTTGAATTATCAAGGAAAATTAATCGAGGATTTCTATTTGGTTTTCAAAGACGGCAAGGTGGTTGAGTATGATGCGAAAAGCGAAAAAGAAGCCCTCAAAAGTTTGCTTGAACTTGATGAAGGCAGTTCGCGTTTAGGAGAAGTAGCACTCATCTCTTATGATTCACCGATTTCTAATACTGGCATCCTCTTCTACAATACTCTTTTTGATGAGAATGCTTCTTGTCATCTGGCCCTAGGCAATGCTTATGCGATGAATATTAAAGATGGAATCAAGATGAAAGAAGAAGATTTGATTGAAAAAGGCTATAATAAGAGTATGACTCATGTTGATTTTATGTTCGGAAGTTCGGATCTGGAAATAATCGGAATTACTTATGCCGGGGAAAAAGTCCAAATATTTAAAAACGGAAACTTTGTTTTCTAGGATGGCGAAAGCCATCTTTTTTTGTTGCCGAAATATGTCATGTATCATAGTATAATACGAGGTGAGAAAATGGAGAAGTTCCATTTGATAGGGGTGAAAGGTACGGGCATGTCGGCCTTAGCCGGGATTTTAAAGGATTTGGGACATGAAGTTTCAGGAAGCGATGTCGAGGAAGATTTTTTCACTTCAAAAAAATTGCATGAAAAAGCGATTGCGGTCAGCCTTTTTGATAAGAATAATATCAGCACCGATAAGATTTATATTGCCAGTTCTTGTTATCGCGAAGATAATGAAGAAGTTTCTGAAGTCATAAAAAGAAATCTACCTTTCTTTTATTATCATGATTTTATCGGTCATTTCTTTAACAATACAAGAATCGGCATTTCCGGGACCCATGGAAAAACCACAACCACTAGTTTGGTGCGAAAGCTTTTTGAAGATAAAAAAATAGCTTACTTAATCGGAGACGGCAGCGGCGGGGGAATGAGCGATTATGAGTATTTTATCTTTGAAGCCTGCGAATATCAAAACCACTTTTTAAAATACAATTTTGATTATCTAATAATTAACAATATTGAATTAGATCATCCTGATTTCTTTCCTAATGTGAATGCAATTCTTTCCTCTTTTCAAAAAGCTACAGAAAGAGCACAATCTGTAATCATCAATGCTGACGATGAAAATTGTCAGAAAATTAAACATGCCAACATTTTTTCTTTCGGATTAAAATCTGGAGATTTTAAGGGCACTATTCTTGAAACTCTAGCGAATGGCTTTCGAATCGAAGTCTGCCATAAAAATAAAGTTTGGGAGTTTTTCCTCCCTTTTACCGGGGTATATATGGTGTATAATTTTTTAGCTGCTTTTTCGGTTGCTTATCTAAACGGAATTTCCCCCAAAATTATTCAAGAAAAACTTTATACTTATTGTCGCCCTTCCCGCCGGATGGAAGAATATTTCTATTACGATAATGTAATTATTGACGATTATGCCCATCACCCTCGGGAAATTGAAATGTGTCTCGCCGGGATTAGGCAGAAATATCCCGAGAAGGATTTAATTGTTATCTTTCAACCCCACACGTATACCAGAACCATTGCTTTACAAGAGGAATTTCGAAAAGTTTTTTCGGGAGTTAAGTTATATCTTGCGAAAACATTTACTTCCAAAAGAGAAAACAGCAGTCAAAAACTCGATCAAATTATTCAAAATTATTTTCCGGAAGCCCAAATTTTTGATATTAAAGAATTAAATAATTTTAAAAACCTTCATAATACGGTTTTATTGTTTTTGGGGGCGGGAAACATTGATAAGTATATTAAAGAATTTGTATAAAATTTGTTGAAAGTATTTTCATTCTATGGTAAAATATACATAAAGAAGGTGATAAAGGAATGAATCAAACGAAAATTTATGACATTGCCGGTGCTGCCGGTGTCAGCCTTGCAACCGTATCCAGGGTTTTGAACCATCCAGAGAAGGTTAAAGAGTCGACGAGAAACCGGGTCTTAAAAATTATTAAGGAAAAAGGTTATAAACCAAATGCTAATGCCAGAGGCCTTGCCAGCAGACGTTCTACAACCGTAGCTATAGTTATCCCGAGAATTTCTCGTGCTTCAGTTGCGGAGATGATTCAAGGAATTGACGACAGTGCCAAGAAATACGGTTATACGATTCGTTTGTTCATTGCTGAGCCCGGTCTTACGAAAGATTTTTGGGGAGAAGTCGTTGCTTCCAGCGTGGACGGTATTCTTTTAATGAATGACGAAGCTACGAAAGAAACGATTGCCGGAATTAAGGATACGCCTGTTCCAGTTGTTTTTGTAAATCAATTATCTTCATCCGATGAATTCGGAAGCGTGGGACTAGATTATGTGGAAGCCGCTTATCAAACAACAAAAACCATGATTGAAAGAGGCAACAAAGACATCTTGTTCATTTCCACCGAACATAAATATACGGTGAATGACATGAAAGAAAAAGGCTATAGAAAAGCAATGGAAGAGGCCAATTTGCCTGTCAACATCGTTTATACAAGCGGTGATATTAATATCAACGAAAAAGATTTTGCTGAGATTTTGGAAAAAGGAGCTCCTGAAGTGGCTTTGGCCGTTCGCGATTCAATTGCGATTTCTTTTATGAACATGGCTCAAAAAAAGGGGTATAAAGTACCCGATCAGCTTCAGGTTATTGGTTTTCAAAATACAAAATACGCAGTGTTGTCGAATCCGAAATTAACTTGTGTTGATACTCCCGTTTATGAAATCGGCGCCAAAGCAATGGCTTATTTGACCGAGCAGATGACGGGCAAAGCATATGAAAAACAGCAGAACGTTTTGATAGATTATAAAATTATTTGGCGCGAATCAACTAAATAGAAGCGTTGAGTAGGACCGAGTATAGAATGATTCCGTAAACTACAGAGATCGAATGGTTGGTGCGAATTCGAACGGAACATTTTTAGAATTACATCCTAGGAGTTTCATAAAATTGTAAGTGTTTAGAGAAATCTAAAAATTAAGGTGGTACCGCGGAATTTTTTTCGTCCTTAAATATTAAGGACGTTTTTGCTTATAATATAAATCAGAAGGAGGAAACATGACTTTATTAGAAGAGTTAAG
>DUTX01000161.1 GCA_012841865.1 Acholeplasmataceae bacterium
CAATACGCTTTTATCATAACAGGCAATCGCTTTTAAGTTGTTGCTTCTGGCGCGCTTTGTTAACAAAACTTCCGCCTTCCATATATCCTCTTTCTGTCTTAGACAAGAAATGAGCGCTTCTCTTTTCAAAAATAAAAGTTGAGTGGTTTGTTATTTGCATGTTGTTGTGCGTTGTTATTAGCATTTGTTCTTATTGTTTTAATTTTAAATATTCTGATTTCCCAAAAAGCGTGTTATTGATATTCCCATTTTCGATTGTTATTTTTGAATTCGCGGCTATCGATAAAATGCATCTAAAGATAATTCTTTATTCTGTTTTAATTGGAACATTGTTTTTTTCCGCCTACTATTTAATTTATTATTTTAAAGAATTGATAGATTTGTCTTCGTTTACAAGACTCGGAAGTAAATTTGATAATCAAAACTCTGTTGCTAGAGGATTTGTGCTTTTAGCCATTAGTTTTACATATTATTCTATTAAGCGTAAAAGAATAGTTTTAGCAATCCCGATCCCTGTTTTTGTGTATTTATGCCTTTCAACAGGATCTATTTCAAATACCTTCTGTTGTCTGCTTTTAATTTTCTTAGTTTTAATACTTACATGTAAGAAAAAAGGAAGAATAATTACTTTAATAGCAACAATATTATCTATAGCACTGATTATTGTTTTGCTTCAAATGCCGTTTGCTTATTATTTCAAAACAAGAATCGATAATATTTTTTCTACTTTCTTTGGTACTGGTAATAAGATAGACGAATCTTCGGTTGGGCGTTTTGATTTTGCTGTTGAAGCTTTTAAGCTTTTCTTTGAAAAACCCCTTTTAGGAAACGGATTCAATAGTGTACCACTATTTACATATGGTAGAGGTAGTTATGCTCACAATAATTTCGCTGAAATTCTTGCTAATTTTGGATTTGTGTTTTTTGCTTTGTATGAATTTGTTTTATTATTACCTTTACTAAGAAAAGAGTTTAGAAAAAATAACGGTTGTCTATTTTTCTTCTCTCTTTATATTTTTATTTTTCAATTATTTCTTGTTACATACTATCTGAAAATTGATGGTCTGATTTTACCTTTGTTCGCTGCTTCAATTCCATCTACTGGTCCAGTGTTTTCTGCGTCTTATAGTCCAACAAAAAAACGCATTATTTTTGATATCAAAAAAACTAGTGCTATAGTGAGCAAAAGAGATTATTATTTGATAGAGATTTAAAAATATGAGAATTGTCGAATTGATCCCATCATTATCTTTCCGCGCTGGCGCAGAAGTATTCTGCGTCGATTTGGCTTGTGAGCTTCATAACCAGGGAGCTGAAGTGTTTATTGTGTGTCTTTATGATGGTATAGAAAAACTTTTCTCGGAAAAATTGAAAAAACATAATATCCCAGTCATCTTTTTAAACAAAAAAAGGGGATTGGATATTAGGTGCTCACGATTATTAAAAAGGACAATTGGAAAAATTGATCCTGACATTGTTCATATGCATTTAGGAGTTATGGTGTCATATTTCTTTGCGTTTGGTTGGCGAACAAGAGAATGGTTTTCTGTTCAAACAATTCATAATATCGCAGAAAAAGAAGCAAGTCGTATTACTAAGTTTTTGCGTAAGCTATATCTAAAGAAGAACAGATTATATTTGGTTTCCATTTCTGACTTAGTTGATAAAACAGTTAAAAGCACTTACAAGACTAATAATATTTTTTTGATTTACAACGGAGTTTCTTTTAAGGAAGAGAAAGCTGATTTGGATTTTTCAAACAACACCCTTATTTGTGTTGCTAGATTTTCTAAACAAAAGAATCATTCTATGTTGTTTGAGATGTTTGATAGATTGTCGTTAAAAAGAGATGATTTGAAATTAATATGTGTCGGAGACGGCCCCCTTTTTGAAGAATACAGATGCAAGTATGCTCATGATGATAAAGTGATATTCACTGGTGCTGTCTCAAATGTTAATGAATATTTAACAAAATCAAGCATTTTTATATTGACATCTCTATATGAAGGGAATCCAATCTCAATTTTAGAAGCCATGAATGTTGGCCTACCCATAGTTGCTCCACGCGTTGGAGGAATTCCTGACATTGTCAAAGATTCTGTTAATGGTTTCTTGTTTGAAGTCGGGAATGTTGACGAGTGTCTCAACTCGGTAATTTCGTTGGTCGAGAATCCGTCATTGATGAGAAATATTTATTTTAATAATAAAACAAAAGCAAAAGAGTACTCGATTGGTAAATGTGCAAATAGTTATTTAAATTGTTTTAATTATATTTTAAAAGGAGAAAAGAAATGATTATTTCCGTTGCAGGAACAGGATATGTTGGATTATCAAATGCGATAATCTTAGCACAACATAACAAAGTGTATGCCGTAGATGTGGTTCCGTCTAAGGTTGATTTGATTAACAATAAAAAGTCTCCAATTATTGATAAAGAGATTGAAGATTATTTAGCAAATAAAAAGCTATACCTAACCGCTACTCTCGATGGCGATAGTGCTTATTCTGAATCTGATTTGGTCATCATTGCAACTCCTACTAATTACAATAGTGAAACTAACAAGTTTGATACATCCTCTGTTGAATCAGTTATTAAACAAGTAAAGAAAGTTAATCCTAATGCTTGGATTATTGTCAAATCTACAGTAGGTGTTGGTTTTACCAAATATGTAAGAGAAAAATATAATTATGATAAAATCCTTTTCTCTCCAGAATTCTTAAGGGAAGGCAAAGCCTTATACGATAACTTATATCCATCCAGAATAGTGGTAGGTGTGCCTGAAAAGAAAGAGCCATATTTATCAAAAGCTAAAGAATTTGCAGAATTATTAAAACAAGGTGCGATTAAAAAAGATATTGATGTACATATATTAGGATGCACAGAAGCAGAAGCTGTTAAGCTATTTGCGAATACTTATTTAGCTCTTAGAGTAGCCTACTTTAATGAGTTAGATACATTTGCTCAAACCAAAGGTTTGGACACTCTTGATATTATTAAAGGTGTATGTGGTGATCCTAGAATAGGAGACTTCTATAATAACCCTTCTTTTGGTTATGGTGGATATTGTTTACCTAAAGATACTAAAGAATTAAGAGCAAACTTTGAAGATGTACCAGAAAATCTTATTTCTGCAATCGTGGAATCTAATAGAACTAGAAAAGACTTTATCGCAGATCAAGTATTAAAGTTAGCGGGATATAAGAACGATGGTAAAGATGATATTACTATTGGTATATATAGATTAACTATGAAATCTGGTAGTGATAACTTCAGAGCCTCTTCTATTCAAGGTGTAATGAAAAGATTACATGCGAAGGGTGTTAATATAGTTATCTATGAACCAACACTTAAAGATGAAGAATTCTTTAACTGTAAGGTTATTAGAGATTTCAACGAGTTTAAGAAGATATCTAAAGTAATTATCGCTAATAGATATGATAGTTCTCTTGATGACGTTAAAGAAAAGGTTTACACAAGAGACTTATTAAAACGAGATTAATATGGAATTTTCTAGAACTAAAAACAGCAGCAGAACGTTTATTTTTGGGATTTTGGAAAAAATCACATTTTTGCTACTTCCATTTATCATAAGAATTGTTGTAATTAAAACCCTTGGCGTTCAATATGCAGGATTAAGTTCTTTGTTTAATTCCGTTCTCTCTATATTAAGCATTTCGGAACTTGGTTTTGGAGCGGCAGTTACCTTTTGTCTTTATGAGCCTGTCGCGAAAGATCAAAATGATAAAATCTGCTCTCTTCTTAATGCGTTGAGAAAAATATACAAAATTGTTGGTGGCATTATTTTGCTTATTGGTCTTTCTTTAATGCCGTTTTTACCAAAATTAATAAGTGGATCTGCTCCATCAGATATAAATATTTATTTGCTTTATGGAATATACCTATTAAATTCATTTTCTTCATACATGGGTTTTGCCTATAAAGATGTTCTTTTTCAAGTTTATCAACGAGGGGATATTTCTCACAAAATTAAATCTTCGGTCGAAATAATAAAATGTGTACTTCAATGTGTTGCTTTAATTCTTTTTAAGAATTATTACCTAGTAATTTTGTGTTTGCTATTAAGCACAATTCTACAAACTATATTGACAGGAATCATATCAAAGAAAGTGTTTCCAAAGATAAAACCGTTTGGAAAAATTGATAATAATACAAAAAAAATAATCAGAAATAAAGTTACTTTTTTAGGATTACATTCTTTGTCGGCTACATTAATTTCTTCGATTGATAATATTGTTATCTCCGCATTTATGGGGTTAGCTGTGATTGGAATTTACGGTAACTATACTTATATCAGCTCGGCTGTACTTGGATTTGTAATGGTTGTTTATTCTTCTATAAGACCATCAATTGGCAATTTTTTGGTTACAAACACTCAAGAAGAAAATATCAAATTGCACAAAGCAGTTTCATTTTCGAGTTTTTGGATAGGCACTTTTTGCACAGCTTGTTTGGTTAGCTTATATCAACCTTTTATGAATTTATGGGTTGGGGAAGCCAACATGTTGTCGTTCGTTGTTGTGATTTTAGTTTCATCGTTCTTCTACTTCAATGTTAGGACACAATTTTACACTATGTGTTATATCCATACGGCCGGTTTGTGGAATAAGACTTTAGTTCCAAAAATTGTAGCATCAATAATCAATTTAATTATTGATTTGGTAACTGTAAAATATATTGGTGTTGTGGGGATTGTTTTAGGATCCTTACTCACATATGCTCTAATATTATATCCACTTGATATGATTGTTGTTTATAAATATGTACTCAAAGATGATATAAAAAAAGCGTTGCTGAAAATGACATTTGAAACACTTTTGGCAGCAATTATTGTTTTCGCAACTTATTTGCTTTGCTCATTGATTACCGACTCTGGTTTTCTCGGTTTATTTAAAAGATTATCAATTTGCATTTCCATTCCAAATATATTTCTCTTACTTATTTCTCACAAAACAGGAACTTTGCAATTTTTTACCTCCCACTTTAGAAAGGTTATTGATCGGAACAAATAATGATGAAACAGACATTGATTTTAATTATTAATGATTACCCATACAATATTGGCGAACCTTTTTTTGAAAGTGAAATAATAGAATTATCAAAAAGATTTGAGCAGATTCTCTTGTTCTCTGTAGTTGGAAAAAAACACGAGACAATGACAAGGACGGCCCCTCCTAATGTTACCGTTATTCCGTTAGGGTGTAGTCATAACAAATTTAGGAATATTTTTAGTGGTCTCTTTTTTCATCTTTCTGGCGCAAATGGAAGCAACCTCAAAACAAGAGCGATGGATTATTATTTCAGAGGGAAGGCAAAAACTATTGCGGCAAAAATAAACAAAGCACTAAAAAATTATTCTATTTCTAAAGATGTAATAATTTACTCCTATTGGTTAACTTTAGGTTTGTCAGCTTTGCTGCTAAAAAAGAAATTAGTCAATGAAGGCAAAACTGTTAGATTGGTAAGTCGCGCACACGGTTACGATATTTATAGCGAGTTAATGCCAGCTGGTTACTATCCATATCTTGATTTAATTGTTGCTGAAGAAGATTATATTGGTCCATGTAGTGATTACGGAACAAACTATTTAAGAAACAAATTTCCACAATTTGTTAACAAGATTTTTACGCATAGGCTCGGAACAATTGATCACCTTAAGTCTTTTAAAATTAAAACCAATAAAAGCAAAAAAAACTTTGTAACATGTTCTGGATTGCGCCCTGTGAAGAGATTGGATTTATTCGCAAATGCCTTTTGCTTGGCGGCGGAAAAAGACAATGAAATAAAATGGTTTATTATTGGAGATGGACCAGAGAAAAGAAAAATTCAAGCGATTATAAGTAAAAACCATATGGAGCAAAGGGTGACTTTCTTAGGAAACATAACAAACGACAATGTTTATAATTTCTATAAGACCATTGATATTTCTTTCTTTGCAAATGTTTCCATTTCGGAAGGAATCCCTGTATCAATAATGGAAGCAATATCATTTGGGATTCCTATATTGGCTACTAATGTTGGTGGCAACAAAGAAATCGTCAGCTGTTTAAATGGAAAAATTATAGATAAAGATGTCGGAACTGATGAATTATCACAGGTTATTGTTGAACTAGCAACAATGAAGGATAACGATTATCAAGAATTAAGCAAAAATTCTAGACAGATTTGGGAGCATTTATATGATGCTACTCATAACTATGAGAAATGGATTTCTGTAATAAAAGGAGATTCGCAATCATGAAGAACGATTATGTAATACTTATTCTTTCTTGCGCATCATATTCAGATCTTTGGAGCAATCATATTCATCTCCTAGATACTTTTTGGTCTAATCATTCTGACTACTTATTGGTTTCTGATGATAATGGTTTATTTGACTTAATTTCTTTTGAACAGTTACTTGTTATTAAAAAAGATATGTCTTCGCGTTTAATTGATGCCCTTCAAAGGGTTAAAAGCAAATATGTTTTTCTCACGTTTGATGATTATTATTTAAAAAAGAATGTTGATCAATCAAAATTTGAAAAAATATTAAATTATATCAAAGAACACGACATTGATTATTGCGGCTTTCATCGGAATATAAAAAAAAGAAAAGACGTGATTTGCAAAGAACTAAAGCTGTCTTCACTCTCGCTTGAAGAAACATATCAGATTAACTTTTATTCATCAATTTGGAAAAGAGAAGCGCTCATTTCTTGTCTAAGACAGAAAGAGGATATATGGAAGGCGGAAGTTTTGTTAACAAAGCGCGCCAGAAGCAACAACTTAAAAGCGATTGCCTGTTATGATAAAAGCGTATTG
>DUTX01000162.1 GCA_012841865.1 Acholeplasmataceae bacterium
AAAATGAAGCTAAGTAATACGATACCGATAATCGAACCAATTCCGGAAACCAAAGTTCCCAATGTTTGGGTCTTGTAGCCTTGTTCCGGAGTCATGCCGCTCATGTTGGTTACAACCCAGAAATAACTGTCGTTTGCATGTGATACGGTCATCGCACCGGCACCAATTGCCAAAACGACTAAGGCTGCCGCGACCGGAGTTGTAAAGCCCAAGGCGCTCATAATGGAGTTGGGATCTGTGAATAATCCCATCATTGCTGCGGTAGTAGTGATTGCGACTGTGGAAGATCCTTGTGCTATCTTTAAGATTGAAGCAATTACAAACGGGAAGACTATACCCAAAGCTCTGAATGTTCCGGCATTTGTTTTAACAAACTCAACGACACCGGCATCAGCGATAACTCTTCCTAAAACACCACCGGCAGCGGTAATGAAGATGATCGGGCCGACAATTTTTAAGTTTTCGTTAGTCAGCGGATCAAAATCCTTAATCTTACCGGTAACAAAGAGCAGAATTACACCGAAGATTACGCCGATAAAGAGAGCGATAATCGGAGCACCGATGAATTGGAAGACATTGCCCCATTCGAGGATTTTCGCAATTGAACCTAAAGCCATAGCCAGAACCGGTACTACGATCGGTGCAAATGAAAACCAAGCATTAGGAAGTTTTCCGTATTCGCCTTTCAGTTCATCGAAAGCATTATGAATATCTTCTTCTTTATCTGCATCTTCATCTTCTTTAGATTTTACTTTTTTACCAATATAAAGAGCAAAGAAATAAGAAGGAATCAAAGCAAAAATTGAAACTAATGCGCCCATACCGATAACAAGTAAAAGATTATCAGCTAAACCGACGGATGCTGCTGCAGCAATCGGACCCGGAGTAGGAGGAATGAAAACATGCGATGCATAGAGACCGAGTGAAAGACATACGCTCATTGCAACTGCCGATTTCTTGGTTCTAGCTTTCAGCGATTTTTTTATCGGATTTAAAATAACGTAGCCGCTGTCGCAGAAAACTGGAATCGAAACAATCCAACCCATAATTAAAAGAGCAAGTTCAGGGTGTTTCTTTCCGACTACACGAACTACAGTATCGGCAATTTTTACAGCCGCACCGGTTTTTTCAACGATAAACCCGATTAATGAACCGAGTATAATAACGATACCGATGCTGGTCATAGTTCCGCCGAAACCGGCATTGATGGTTCCCGGAACTTTATCCATCGGCAATGTCACTAAAGCAAGAATGATCGAAACTGTTAACATCGCCAAGAAAGGATGAACCTTAAGTTTCGAAATCATAAGAATCATAACAACTATGGCTACTACTAAAGCAACGAGTAACCAAACACCAGTTAACATAAATAAAATACCTCCAAATCTTAGTGTTAAGCAGATTATATATTATTTATGTTAACCAAATCTACATTCCCTAATACGAATTTTAAGTTTTAAATTTGTTTTCGATAACAAAACATAACGTTTTCATTGTGTTTTTTCCTTAAGAGAATCATATAGTTTAATCGCGATTGTATAAAGGTGGGCAGAACTAAGTTTTCTTGGGTCATACCCTGTGATTTCAAAAATCTTATTTAAGCGATATTGCAAGGTGTTTTTGTGGATATAAAGCTGTTCGCTCGCCAGCGTCAACGAACCTTCCGCTGCCAAAAATACTCTGAGCAGTTCAATCCATTCCGAAACTTCTTCAACATTTGCAACCTTAAAAAAACGTTCCAAATAAGCATTTTTAAACCGCAAAGGAACCAGATCAATAAAGATATCAATATTTAAAGCATCATACATTGTAATCGCGCGGTTTGTTTTTAAACTCAATCTTAAAGCAAGATTAGCATTATCATAAGCATTGCGAATATTTTTTTCTTCGCCGTTATCCAAACCGACAAAAGCGATAACATTAAAGCGTTCAGAAATAAACTTATAGATTTTCTCCGCAAGTTGGAGCATCTTTTCATTATTTTCATAATTAAAAATGCAAACAAAAGAAGTTGCGGTTCGAAACATATGCGCTTGTTCTAAAGAATTTAAATAACGCCTGATGGTACGGCTCACTTCTGTCAGTTCTTGGTCGGTGATGTTCTTGTTTACTTGTTTCGGAATTGAAATCACCATTACTCTTTTTTTAGAAACAACATCGATTCCGAAAGTATCTGCCATCCGTTTAAATTCCAAAGGATAATTGATGTCATATTTTCCAAAAATCCATTCTTCAAGAAAGCGATCTTTTGCTTTCTGTTCAATTACTTTTTTCTCGCGGTTATAAGCATCCCGCAACAGAACTTCCGTCATTTTCTTAATGATTTTGCCATATCTATACACTACAGTGCTTTTCCCGGTTAAGCCGATTACTCCGATGATTTCATTATCAAATTCAATCGGTAAATTAACACCGTTTCTTGAACCGATATATTCCTGATCGTTTTCAATCAAAAGTTCGGGAAGTTTTTCTTCCAAAATACGAACCGCACCGCTATGAATCGAACCGACCCGATTTGGGTCTGTACTCGCAACAATGAAACCGCTTTTATCCATAATATTAATATGATTTTCCATTACTTGAGAGAGCTGAGCGACAATCGCTTCCGCAACACTCGCAGATAGTAACATAATTTTTCCTCCGATAAATTATTTTAGCACATATCAAAAATATTATATACCCATTAATAAAAACTCTGCAAGCGATTTAATTTTAAAAACTAAAAATCATCTTTATATTCCCTAAAAATTTAGAATTTATCCAAAAAAGAGGGCTTTTTAAGCCCTCCTGTTTATTGTAACCATAAATATTTCTTGCGTGCTTCATCCAGGTTTTTAATAATCGTATTTCTAATATATTCAGAAATATCATTTGTCTGATAATCTTTCAACTTTTCATAAGGAATCACTTTGCAAACCTTCAAAAAGACTTTTGCTGGAACAAAGGGGAAAGATACACGCTTTTTATAAAAACCGTCAATTGCCAGAACAACTATCGACGCTTCTGCTTTTAAAGCCGGTTTAAAGGCACCATCGCGAAACTCATTCACCTTCGGGCCCTTGCTTCTGGTTCCTTCCGGATAGATGGCAAGCGTTTCTCCTTGTTCAAGCCGTTTAATCCCAAGAAGGATGTTTTCTAATGCCTTCCGATTGTTTTTGCGGTCAATCGGTAAAAATCCCGCAGCGTGGAGATATCTACCGACAAAAGGCACTTTAATTAACGAGTCTTTTACTATATAAGCCAGATTATAACCCTTTAAACAAGAAATAACTACAATCGGATCCAGCATTGACTGATGATTTAAAACCAAAAGGAATTTTTTATCCTTCGGGAGTGCTTCCTTGTTTTCAAAAACCACTTTGATATTATAAACCCATCTTAAAAACACAGCCACATGATAGATAAAAAAGGGATAGATGCCTTTCGGCTTAATAACCTTTTTTCTTTTCGAGTGGAGCGCAGCAAGAATAATCAAAAACAATAAAAACAACAAAAAGGTTAGGACAAAGCTAGCAACAAAAACAACCGGTAGATTCCACCAAACAAAATTACCTGTAGGGTGGATTACCAAGAAGATAAATAAAGCAGTAAGAATGGATGCAATTATTGTAAGAAAGACTAGTAGCATTATTTGACCCTTTCATAAACGCAAAATGCAAGTTCATTGATTACCTTTTTTTCTACAAGCCGAAATTTTTCAAAGTCAACTTCCGGAAAAAAGACATCGCCCTCAAATTCCTTATCAATATGGGTTATATAGAGCCGCTCTGTATAAGGAAGAGCGTATTTATAGACTTCGGCACCGCCGATTACAAAGATTTCTTCATCATGTTCTTTTTCTAAAAAGGAAGCCAAATCAGAGATTACTTCCGTTTCCGGATATTTAAAATCCGAATTCCGTGTTACGACTAAATGTTTTCGGCCGGGAAGAAGTTTATTATTTCGTGCAATAATCGAATCGAAGGTTTTTCTTCCCATCAAAATCTTATGGCCAATCGTTAATTTCCGAAAGTATTTTAAATCTTCCGGATAATACCAAGGCATTGCTCCTTCTTTTCCAATCACATTATTTTTTGCTAAGGCTACTATCAAAGAAATCATACCGCAACCTCCGCTTTAATTGCCGGATGAGGTTTGTAGTTCGAAAGTTCAAAATCTTCATATCGGAAATCCTCAATATTTTCGACTTTGCATGAAATCGTCATCTTCGGTAAGGGCCGGGGTTCACGAGATAATTGCAAATTCACTTGTTCAAAGTGATTTACATAAATATGAGCATCCCCGAAAGTATGAACGAATTCACCGGGTTTTAAATCGCATACTTGTGCAACCATCATCGTAAGTAAAGCATAGGAAGCAATATTGAAAGGCACTCCTAAAAAAGCATCGGCACTCCGCTGATAGAGCTGGCAAGAAAGATGTCCTTCCTGAACATAGAACTGAAATAAAGTATGACAAGGTGGCAGCGCCATCCGGTCAATTTCCGTTGGATTCCAACTGTTAACGATTAACCTGCGGGAATCTGGATTCCTTTTAATCTCAGCAATTACAGTTTTGAGTTGATCAACCGCTTTTTCGCGTCCTTGAAAATTACGCCACTGGCGACCGTAAACAGGGCCGAGATCGCCCCACTTTAAAGCAAACTCTTCGTCTTCTTTGATTTTAGAAACAAACTCAGCAAGAGTTTCCCCTTGATAAGCGGAACTATTCTTATATATTTCATAAGGCCATTCGTTCCAGATCCGAACATTATTTAAGACTAAATTACGAATATTGGTATCGCCTTGAATAAACCAAATAAGTTCATGGATAATCGATTTCAAATGAACTTTTTTGGTCGTTAAAAGCGGAAAACCTTCCTGAAGATCAAAACGCATTTGATAACCGAATGTTGAAACGGTGCCTGTATTGGTGCGATCAGTTTTTTCTTTACCGTATTTCAAAATGTGCTTTAAAAAATCTAAATATTGTTTCATCTCTCAACCTCATTTTTGCTATATTATATCACAATCACAGTAACTTGTTAAGAAAAAGGACGCAAAATATCTGAAAAAAAGACAGTTCTTAAAGAACTGTCAGTTATAGAATGTCAGTTGTCATCAGATTCGCCGTTCCGTGGTGAATTACTTAAATCATGCTTTTTTTCCGCATCTTGGTTACGGACGGTGTTATTAACTCCGCGGTAAAGGTTATGAAACAATTCCTCGGAGAACTCATTCTCGTATTCATCAAAGTAATTTGGTTCCTTCATATAATGGTAGTTTTTATTGAAGTTATTGAATACGGAATAGTTTTTTTTCTTTCTCAATTTTAAAACCTCCATTCTACAATCCTATTATTATCGCAGAAAATGGAGATTATCAGATATTTTTTAGGAAATTCTTACCTTTAAAATTTTCCGGTTCATAAAAACTTAAACTCGAAAAACCAAGTTGACGCATCACTTCATAAACCACAATCGCGGCAGCATTGCTTAAATTTAAAGAACGAACCTGGTTTGCCATTGGCAAACGATAACAATCGTCAAGATGACCCCGAAGCAAATCATAAGGAATTCCCGTTGATTCTTTACCTAAGACAAGGTAGATGTCTTCTTCAATATTCTTAAAATTAATTTCATAAAAATTCTTCAAACCATAACGGGTTAAAAATATCATTTTCCCTTGCATAGTTTCTAAAAATTCCGGGTAGTTTTTATAAACCTCGAAATGCATCAACTTCATGTGATTTGCGCTCGCTCTTTTTAAATACTTCTCTTCCAAACTAAAACCGAGCGGTTCGATTAAATGCAATTTTGTATTCGTTGCAAGACAAGTCCGCATTATATTAGCAGTATTTTGGGGAATTTCCGGTTCAAATAAAACGAGATTAACCTTACCCATTTTTTATTCTTCCCTTCAAGTATTCAAGATGGTTTCGAAACCATTCTTCGTCAATCAAGTTTTCGTATTTTTCTAAGGCTTCCAAACTTAATTTTTTATTATTGGTTTCCAAAACAAGTAAATTTCGTAATAGTCTCTTAAAACCCAAGAACCCAAAAGCTTTATCCTGGTAGTATTCCTTAAAACTTTCTTCATCCAATTTTTCAAACTCTTCCAAGAGAAATCTTGATTTTATATCAAAACAAAACTCCTTCGGATATGCTTGTTCTCTTCTGTTTAAAGGACAAACATCTTGGCAAATATCGCAACCGACGACTAACTCCATTTTATCATATAAATCAAATGTATTGCCGCGAGTTTGAGAAAGAAAGGAAAGACATTGCTTTTTATTAAAACCTTCACTCAAAGCTTGGGTTGGACATTTTTTGATACAAAGGTAACAATCAATGCAGGGATTTTCTAGTTCTTTGGTTGTTATCGGAAGTTCTTCTGAGGTTACGATTTCACCGATTAAAATTCTCGAACCGTATTTCGGTGTTAAAAGCAAATTGTTTTTTCCGATTTTTCCAAGTCCTGCAAGAACAGCACATAACTTTTCATCAAGATAACTGATGTCGGTCATTACCTCATAACGCGAAAGTTTTAGCTTTTCCGCAAGCTCTTCAAGTTTTGCTTTGATTACTAGGTGATAATCCTTCCCGTAAGCATATTTCGCCGTGAGATATCCGTCTATAGCGGCATCTTTACCGGCGTAAGGAAAAACAAAAACAATAATGCTTTTTATCCAGTCTTTATTTTTTACCTTCCGGTATTTTTGATAATCAAAAAAAGAAACGATTCCGTAATCAAAGCCATTTAAGACATCCAAGTTCATCAGGCAACACCTTCAGAAACATCATAATCGAGTTTGACCCGCGGTTGAAATTTACAGCGAGTATAAAGAATAGTTCCGATATAAACCGCAGCAAAATTGCTGATAATCATCGCATACCATATTGAGGATGACGGTAATTTTAAGACATTTTTAAATAATATTACCAAAGGAATCCGAATCAGCCAGAGTCTTGTAGATGAAAGGATCAAACTGTATATCGTCTCCCCGCTGCCCTGATATGTTCCCATAAAAACCTGGAAAATACTCATCAGCGGTAATCCCGTCAAGATAAAGAACATATATTCAACACTGAGTGCCAGTGATTCAGGTGCATTTTTCAAAAAGATTTTAATAATTGCTTCCCTGATCGGAAGTATTCCTAAACAGCCCACAATCGCAATCACATTAGTGATAATCATCGCCGTCCGGACGGACTTTCGTGCTCGGGGAACATTTTTTGCGCCAATGTTTTGACCAACGAAAGTTGCTGTGACACTGCCTACTCCCATCGCCGGCATCAAAATCATAGAGTTAATCTTATTTCCGACTTGGAAGGCATCGACAGTCGCTGGCCCGTAAGAAAAGATAACTGAATTTAAAATCAAAAAACCGGTGGATGTAAAGGCTTGGCTGACCGCTGCCGGCCAGGAAAGCTTAAACAGACGTGATATTAATTCCCGGTCAAAGCGAATATCTTTTAAAGTAATATAAATATGTCTTTCGCTTTTCCGAAACATTATGAAAAGAAAAATTGGCATCAAAATTGCGTTTCCGAGCAATGTTCCGTAGGCGGCGCCTCTGATTTCAAGGCTAAAGAATTTCATAAATATATAAGTGAAAACAACATTGGTTAAAATCATAAATAAATTTAAAACAAAAGGCGTTATCGTATCGCCGCTTGCAGTGCGGGTGGCCTGAAAAGCAAAAAAGGCAAATAAAGGAACCATTTCAAATGACCTAATTCGGACATACTGAATCATATATTCCAAGGTTTGGCCTTCGGCACCCATCGCCCGCAGCAAAGAAGGCGCTATCAGATAAAGCACAATATTCATTACAACTCCAATGATGATACAAAGCAATAGAAGTTGCCCTGATACTCTTCTGGCATTTCTTTTCTTTCCTGCTCCAAGATACTGAGCCATCATCGCTGCCCCTGCGGTCATAAAGCCAATCGCGAGTGCCGCAGCTATCATAAAGACCGGACCGGGAATCGTTATTGCTGCCCGTCCGGCGCTTTCTTTGGTAACATCAAGCAGGGTTGATGCGAAATACATATCTATCAGGTCATTAAAGGCCTTCATGAAATTGCTGATAAAAATCGGAAGAGCCAAAACGATAATGCTTAAATATAAATTTGGATATTCAAGGATAAGAGTTTGTTTTTTCCTTTGTTTTTCTATTTGTTTATTGCTATCCATTAAATCTCCACTCTTTTCTAACACATATATAATATATATTATACACCAAAAGACTATTTTCTTCAAGCGATTATATGAACAGCAAAACAGAAAAAATTGTATAAAATTACAGTTTTCGAATCATAATAAAAATAGTCGGAGGATTAATAATGAGTGAAAAAGAATTACTTTATGTAGAAGACGCCCTGAACCAAACCCTCCTCTTACAAACCAAATGCAAGAACTATGCCAATATGATGCAGGATCGTGAACTCAAGGCCTATTGCAAGGAGTTAGAGACCAGGGCAGAAGAAATTTATCTAAAAATATTCAAAGTCTTACAGTAACGGTGAGCATATGAACGACAAAGAATTAATGAACGATTTACTAGCAACGGTAAAATTTAACTGTGATTTGTTTCTAAACGGAACAATCGAATCTTCAACTCCGGATGTTCGAGAAGCATTTAACGCTTCCCTTTTCGAATCACTGAGAATTCAGGATGAGATTGCTAAAAAGCTGAGCGAAAGAGGTTGGTATCAAATTAACCTTGTAGAACCGGCAAAAGTCCAACAAACGGAAAAGAAATTCGCAAACCAAAGCTTCTCGTAACCTCTTCTTTTAAAAAAACAAGGAAACATCCTTGTTTTTTTATTACTCTTTAGATAATAGTAAAGCTTCGGGCAGCACGATTGCGACATCACCGTGAATCACAAGGTCGGCATAAGCATCGTAAGGGGTTTTTCCCTTATTGATGATGATAAAATTATCTCCCGAAAAATACCGCACCAACCCCGCCGCCGGGTTTACTAATAGCGATGTTCCGGCAACAAGCAAAGTATCGGCAGCAGCCAGGTAACTGAGCGAGCGCTCTAAAGCTTCGCTTGACAAAGGTTCTTCGTATAAAACCACATCAGGTTTTATTAAGCCCCCACAATCACAATAAGGAACGCCTTCGCTTTTTAAAATATATTCTAAAGTATAGGTCTTCCTGCATTTTAAGCAATAACTAGTCAAAACGGTGCCATGAAGTTCAATAACATTTTTGCTTCCAGACATTTGATGCAAATTATCGATGTTTTGGGTAATGACAGCTTTCAGTTTTCCCATTGCTTCCAGTTCCGCAAGTGCATCATGGGCCGGATTCGGCCTCGCCTCGGGATAGACCATTTTTGTTTTATAAAAACGGTAAAACTCTTCGGGATGCTTATCAAAATAACTGCGGGAAAGAATATCCTCCGGAGGCACCGCTCCCTTTTCCTGAAACAAGCCAGTACTGCTTCGAAAATCTGGAATATTGGAAGCAACCGAAACACCCGCACCCCCAAAAAAGACCATGTTTTTTGTTTCTTTTAAAATATGTGCAAGTTTTTGGATTTTTTCTTGCATAAAACCCCTCCCTACTCTTTGAATTGAATTTGTTGATACTTAAATTTGGAAGTAATTTTCTGCTTTTTAAGAAACTCCTTTTTCGTCATGTTTCCAAAAACAAAAAAACCGCCGCGACCTTTGCGATTAAGATCGGTTATATTTGCTTCCAAAAGTCTTTTTAAGAATATTTCTCCATGAGCGGTTATTTCTTGAAAGTTCAGATATTCTTTAAATTCAATATTCAGTTCCAGCAAATTTGGCGTTCCGGTAATAATTAAATCAATCTGTTTTTTTAGAACCGGTTTTAACTTTTCTAAAACTGTATTAAAGGAGCGACTGGTTTTTGTCATTCCTTCTTTAATTATGACTTCAAGTTCATCGCTTGCGATTTGGTAAAGGCGATTATATTTTAAATTTTTCGGAAATAAATTTGCTTCCAAAATCTTCTCTTTCACAAGCAAAACCATATTTTTATCTTGATAATACTTATTCGCATATTCAATTAATGTTTCAATCACATTTACGGAAGGAACTTTCAAGTCTAGTATTACGGAAGCCGCCCGGTCTACAATAATATCGTTTACGATAATAAGTAATTTCGGGTTATATTCCGCTATTATTTCAATATTCCTTTTTAAAATCTCTGCAATTTCTTTTTCTGAAATATTAAGATAGGAATCATATTGTAAATCTGTGATGTAAATAATTCTTTCATGTTTGAGGTTTTGAGTCAAAGTTTCCGCAACCTCAATTCCATCCAAACCCAAATCAATGATTCCGATTGCATCTTTTACCATACTTCCACCTTTTTTTATTTTAGCATAACAACCCTATTTATTCAAGCAAATTCACAAATCGCATCAAGCAAGTTTATATAAAATAGCGGTAGTTTGCTTTTTTTTATTTTTAGAAAATGATATAATTAGACGGAGGCTTATTATGCGAGAATTGGATTTAAATTTAATAACCGAAACGGTTAAAGAAATGATTTTGGATGCTTCTTATAACTTAGAAGAAAATGTTTTTAAAAAGATTCGGGAAGCAATCCGAGCCGAAGAAAATCCTTTAGGAAAGAGTGTTTTAAGTAATATTCTAGAAAACGATTCAATTGCGAGTATTGAAAGGATGCCGATGTGTCAAGATACGGGAATGGTCGTTGTTTTTTTAGAAATCGGTTCGGAAGTTTTTTTTAAAGGCGATTTGGAAGCAGCAATTAACAAAGGCGTAAAAGCCGCTTATGAAGAAGGTTATTTACGCAAATCCGTCGTCAACCATCCTTTAGAACGGATTAATACCAAAGACAATACGCCTGCTATTATTCATACCAAAATCGTCTCCGGCGAAAAGGTCAAAATCTCCTTGGCACCAAAAGGGGCCGGCAGCGAAAATGTCAGTTTTGTAAAAATCTTAACGCCGGCGGAAGGCGTGGAAGGAATCAAAAAAACTGTGCTTGATGCCATTATCAATGCGGGCGGAAAACCCTGTCCCCCAATCATCGTCGGCATCGGCATCGGCGGCAATCTAGAAAAAGCGGCTTTGCTAGCGAAGGAAGCTGTCTTAAGAGATATCGAAGATGAAGCAAAACATCCGCTTGACAGACAACTAGAAAAAGAACTTTTGTATGAAATCAATCAAACGGGAATCGGCCCGATGGGTTTTGGTGGAACTGTGACCGCGCTTGCGGTAAAGGTAAATTCCTACCCCTGTCACATCGCCAGTCTCCCCGTTGCTGTCAATATCCAATGTCATGCCGCAAGACATAAAAGTAAGGTTATTTGAGGTGGAAAATGATTAAATTAAAACTACCCTTAAATGAAAAAGAGCTTTTAAATCTAAAATGCGGTGACGAAGTTCTCCTAACCGGAGTAATCTACACTGCCCGCGATGCTGCCCACAAAAGATTAATCGAAGAAATCAATGCCGGTAAAGAACCACCTTTTAAACTTGAGAATTCCGTTATTTATTATGTCGGACCTGCCCCCGCAAAACCGGGTCAGGCAATCGGTTCCGCCGGACCGACTTCTAGTTACCGGATGGACCCTTATGCAATCTATTTGTTTGAGAAAAATGCTAAAATATCGATTGGAAAAGGCGACAGAAGCCAAGATTTTAAAGATAAATTAAACGAACATCAAGGCTTATACCTTTCCGCAATCGGCGGAGCAGCCGCCCTTATCAGCCGCAGTATCAAAAAATGCGATTTAGTCGCTTACCCGGAACTCGGGGCCGAAGCCATCTATCGTCTCGAAGTCGAAGATTTTCCGGCCGTCGTGACCTATGATGCCCACGGAGGCGATCTCTTTCAAAGCGGACGTCTGCTTTACCGCAAATAAAGCCAAAACTTTCAAACCCGGGTTTTTCACCCGGGTTGTTATTAAGGAGGCATTAATTATTTAACTCAAGCCTATAATAAGCTTGTTTGTTTAAGATCCAATCGCATCTGTTTCGAAATGATTCATTCTCCCCCGTAACATAAAGCGAAAGTTTTCCTAATTGTTTTTGAGGATTTTCCAGTTTAACCTGTTTTAAAAACTGCTTTACTGCTTTTGCAGTTGAGCTTCCGGAAGTAATCAGCTTTGCTTCCGGAAAAAGTTCTTGAATCTCCTCTTTAAATAAATCAAAATGGGTACAGGCTAAAACAAAAGTCCCCGGTTTCTTCTCCTTTAAAAAGGAGAGTTTCTTAGTAACTAAATCCCGGGATGACTTTGCATCAAGCCCTGCTTCAATCGCACCCACAAACTCACTGCACTTAACAAAGTGCTTTTTTCTTTTTTGATTTTTGAGAATCTCTTGGTAAATTCCGGAATCTATCGTCGCTTCCGTGGCGAGAACCGCCAAATCACCTTGCTTAGCAGTTTTTAAGGCTACTTCTGCGGTCGGAATTATCACCCCGATTAAAGGAAGAGTTGTTTCTAAACGCAATTCTTCAAGATAAGCCGAGGAAGTATTGCAGGCAAGAACAACCAATTTTACCGGTAAATTCTCAAAAAATATTAAAACCTTACGGACAAGCGCAATGATTTCGGTTTTTGTTTTGATGCCGTAAGGACAATTTAAATTATCCGCTAAATAAGCAAAATCCTCAAAAGGTAGTACTTTACGTAATTCCTTGAGAATATTCAAACCGCCGAGACCAGAATCAAAGACTCCAATCGGATAAGTCGCTTTCATAATTAAGTTTTAAACATCCCTCTACTTTTTTCAGAAATATCGTCACTATCAATAAATCAGCAGAGCCGCCAAAACTTAAATTATTCTCGATACATTCTCTGGTAATTTCTTTAATTCTTTCTTCATCAAAATTAGTGATGCTTCCGATTAGCTTGCGGTAGTACAAATATCTGTCCAGGCTCTCCGCTCTCTTCAACAAAACCGTATCTTCAACATCTCGGATTAATCCGATTAGAGTCATCAATAAAGTTTCGCGGGAAAAATCATTTAAAGTTTCTAAAGCTTTCCGAACATTGGGAAGAGCGTTAATCACTTCGCCCCTAATGCCTTTAATGCCATATTCTAGGTAAGCTTTCATACCGCTCGTTGACTCACTTAAATTAGAAAAATCTTTTTCTACCTCGACTCCGATTTGCTTGACTCGAGAAAAGATATCAAAAGAGTAATTGGATAAAGAATTACCCAAGGCAACAAGCACAATTCCGAAAACAAAAATCAAACCTTTATAAACATTAACATTATTGGTTGCTTGATACATTTTAGCTTCAGCTTCAAGACCGATTAATCTTGCTTTTTGAAAAGCCGGCAATAAGTCTTCTTGATAACCTAAGGCAAACATCTCTAAGAGCGGTCCAATAATAATTGTTTTTGCCCGCATCAATAAAGAATAATCCATATCGGGATGCGAACCGGAAGATACTTTGGTAACCAAGCCAAATTTCGGATCCAGTTGGGCTTCCATGGTGATTGCTTCATCGATTAGCGGTCGGATGTTTTCTAACAAAAATTCAAGGATTATTCTCCGGATTTTTTGATTTAGTTCTTCTAAACTATGTTTTTGACTTCGCACACAATGCAGTGCTACATCAGAACAAATCAGGCATTTTCTCGGTTTAAAATTTAAATCCAAGCGACTCTCGCTTTTAATTGGATTAAAATAAAAATCTAAATCAATCAATCTTCCGAGCGGATGCTTATCTTCAATATCTATAAAATTTGCTTTATAATTCTTTCTTTCCGAAAACTCTAAAAGCCAAAAAGGACCATCGGCACTATGGAAAAATTCTGCTTTAGATACAGGAAATTTTTCCTTCACGATTTCTGAAAAATAATCGACCAGAAAAAAAGCTTGCGGAGAGTTTTTATTGGTTCCGGGAGTATTAGCTTTAATAACCAGGAGCGGAAAACCACGGTGAATTTCTTTAACTAAAAGGCTTCTTGATTCTCTTGCCATTAGAATTTCATTCATGGTTTTTCAAAAACTCCAAGGTTGTTTTTGGAACCAACTTTTCTAAAGCTGAATAGTCTTTTTCAAGAAAGAGCTTTCGGACTAAAGAAGCTGAAACCGGAATTTCATCGCTTCTAATTCTTTCAATAATTTCAAGCCGATCTTTCAAAACTTCTCCTAAAGCTTGATTGTATTTATTGGTTACGGGATCTTCTTCGGTTCCTAAATAGCGCTTCTTGATTCCGAAAATTGGCAGAAAATAATTCTTAAAGATATGGGCATCTGCTAAGGCCTGTTCTTTAACCTCATCGACATCTTCTTTAAGAAAGTAAGTCGGAAAGGTAAGTTTTGAAACCAGGTAAGTAGTTGAAGGAAGGACGGTAACATTAGCCAAGTCTTTTGTTCCTTCCTTTACCAAACGGATGCGGTCCTGAAAACTAAAAAAAGAGCAATCTTCTTCAAGAACAAAGACTAAAAACCTTTGGTGGCGTTTTGCTGCTTCTTTAATTAAAAAAAGGTGTCCATATGTAAAAGGGTTGGCGTTTAAGACCGCAGAGCCGATATCTTCCTCAACGATATTATATTCTTGTTTCAGTTCGTTTAGAACTCGCCGAATCGGGCGGTGGGAAGACTCCAGCAAACTCACTTTATCGGTCGAAATGATTTCCGAAAATCCTAATCCTTTAAAGATCTCTAAATTCTCGGGTTTTGTATAAACCTGAAGATAATAAATCTTTTTTTCATAAAGAAAATTAATCAACTCAGAAAGCATCATTCCGGCTAGGTTTTTGCCGCGGTAATCAGGATCAATTCCAAAAAGACAAATGATGTTACCTTTAACAGAAACGGTGCCGATTATTTGAGCACCGTCTTCAAGATAAAAACTATAATCTTGGTCTTGATATTTTAAACCAAGTTTTTCTAAAAAAGTTTTGATTCTTTCTTTTTCTTCGGAAAGAAGCGCTAACTTCATATTCGCACCTACATTTGAAATAAAGTATCGATAATTGTCTGATCACGATAGCGTACTACGCCGATAACCTGTTCTTTCTTTACCCTTACCTCAGGAATCCCCGTATAAGCAAGGGCGATTTTAGATAAATCTTTAATTGACATAATCGGGAGGTGGCTGTTTTTAAGTTTTTCAAGTAAATCTATTCGCTTCGGATTGATTGCTATTCCTCTTTCGGTAACAACGATATCAATATCTTCACCCGGAGTTGTAATTGTCGTAATCTCGGGCCTAATAATCGGGAGCCTGGTTTTAAATAACGGAGTTACGATAATGCTCACCTTAGCGCCAGAAGCCGTATCGGCATGGCCTCCGCTTCCACCCATAATTAAACCGTTCGAGGCGGTTGTGACATTTACATTGAAGGATAAATCAACTTCCGTAGCACCGAGAATAACAAAATCCAAATGATTGACAATAGCATCTTCATAAGGATTGGCATATTTAAAGGCCGAGATAGAATGATGGTTTGGGTTTTCTGCTAGACTCTTAACCGCTTCTAAATCAAAACACTGAACATCATAAAGCTTATTTATCAAGCCCTTTTTGAGCATCTCTGTAAAATAATGCGTAATCCCGCCGCTGGCAAATCCAGCCTTCACATTCTCCTTCTCCATAATCTCTCTGATAAAACGAGTAACGGCAAGAGCGGTGCCGCCGGCGCCGGTTTGCATGGAAAAGTTTTCCCGAATCAGTCCCAGTTCAGAAAGCAACAAAGCCGTCGTTTCCGCAATCTTAAGTCCAACCGGATCGCGAGTAATTCTGGTCGTGCCGCTTTCAATTCCGCTTTGGTTACCGATTTTATCGATAACTACCACATAATCAACATATTTGGCTTCAATTTCCACATATTCAACCTTCGGAACTAAAAAATCGGTCACAACAACTTTTTTCTTGGCATAAAGGAGATCGGGAATCGCATAACCCAAAGATCCGCATGCGGAAGGCCCAGAAAGACCGTTACCGTTTCCGGCTTCGTCGCTACAAGGAACGGCGATAAAAGCAACATCAATTTTGATATCACCGGATTCGATTGCGCGACTTCTGCCCCCATGGGTATCCATGTAAAGCATGCCCTGAAGTTTACCTTCAGAAATGCTTTTCGCAACCTCCCCATTGAGATAATTAGTATAAACATTAGTAACATTTCCGTTTTCAATCAATTCCGAAAGAATCCGGTTATTGGGGAAGATTGAGGAAGCAGCAATCGTCATATTTTTTAGATTCCTGCTTTTAATTTCTTCAAAAACAAGATTCATAACCAAATCGCCATTGCGTAAATGGTGATGGAATGAAAGAGTCATATCGGCACCGATTCCCAGGCGATCAAATGCCCCACTGATTGAAGAAAGTTTTTTATTCCCTTTATTTTCGGAAAGGATAATCTTTTCCCTTGTTCGGGGTTGCTCTAAAAAGGCCCGTGAACTTTGAAAAGGAATAAATCCTTCCGGTACATATCGTCCTAAAGAATTTTTCATATGATTCGATACTTCTTTGCTTTCTCAATGATTTTCTGACAACGTTCGATAATTGGTTTATCAATCATCTTGCCGTCAAGACTGAAAACACCTAAATTAGTTTTGGTTGCTTCAAGAACCTTCAAGGCCCAAGCGATTTGGTCTTTACTGGGCGAAAAAACTTCATTGATATAACGAATCTGATTGGGATGGATTGCGGCTTTAGCTGTCATTCCCAGGTTTTTTGCTTTTTTCGCATCCTGAGATAGGCCTTGATCGTCATTAACATCCGTAAAAGGCGTATCAATAGCGTCAATTCCATAGGCTTTCGCCGCGTAGGCTATTTTTGAGCGCGGATAAAAGATTTCCTCGCCAATTATTGTTCTTTCGGTTTCCATATCATTTGTTAAGTCTTCGGCACCAAGTAAAATTCCGTCAACTCTGGGAAGACAAGCAATAGCTTCTGTTTCCAAAATCGCAGCCGCAAGTTCAAGCAAAGGAATAATCTTGATTGTTTTCTTAAGCTTTCTAGCTTTTTCAAAACTAGCCAATAATTCCGCTAGCTTCTTGACGGAGGCCGTTCTTGCTTTCGGAAGCATAATCGCATCAATTCGGTCGGAAACAAGCGCTTCTAAATCTAAAAGACCGTTAATGTGATCAATTTGATTAATTCTGATGATAACTTCATAATTTGGTTTAAAGGTTTGTAGAAAATTATGTAATAAGATCCGGGCGCTGTCTTTTTCGCTGAAAGCAACCGCATCCTCCAAATCAAAAATGATGCTGTCTGCAGCAAAAATATCCGCATTCTGCATCATCCCCGGTTTATTCGCGGGGATAAATAAAAGACTTCTTCTCATGATTCCATCCTTTTGATTGCGGAAATCAAGCGGGAACGAATTGTATAATCAAGTGCACCTTTGTCGTTTATATGAATTCTGATTGTTTTAATTCCGAGTTCTTCCAAAGTCTCGAGAATTACTTTTCGGATTTGCTTTCCAAAAAATTCATAAACGCTGCTTTCAATCTTGATATCCAGTTCATTGCTAGCTTCGGCGGTGATTAAACAATCGCTCGATTCTATACTTCCGGCCAAACCGATTTTCATATTAATTTCCTTTCGAATTTATTAAAGCGATAACTCGATTCATTTCGTTTCTTACTATCATTAAAGCTTCGTCACAACCCATCCCCGGTTTCGCAAGGAGTTGCGAAGCTTTGCATGCCAAAGCGATATTGGTTGTGATTTCAGTAGAAACATTCGTTTCGTTGCAAGTTCCACCGACATAGCTTCCGATGCCACGCTCATTGCAATAAATAATCGCTTCCGCAACATTATTCACGCCACCCAAATCGGGCGTTTTAATCTGTAACATGTCGCCGGCTTTATTATCCGCAAAATATTTAATATCTTCTAAGGAATTACACCATTCGTCAGCAACAATTTCAACATCAATATTTTCTTGATGCAAGCGGGAAGTAAGATCGCGCAGATAAAGCATTGTTTCTTCCCGGCCTCCGGCATCAACAGGACCTTCGATTCGTAAACGGAAGGGGTGAGCCGCTTCTTTTAATTTCTTGAAATAATCGATAATTTTATCAAGATTATTATCAAAAATATGTCCAACCATTCCATATACATCAATATGGAATACAGGTTGGTAATCTTCGCGGTTCCGAACTTTTAAAATCCGTTCCCGTAAATAACACACATATTCAAGCAAGGTTTCGCCCTGTTTACCGATTTTTTGAAGATTATTGATTAAAGCGTGAGGCAAAACATCAACCTCTTTTAAAATCATTTTATCGACATTCGTATAGCGGTCATCACCGCTTTGAGCAAAAACCGGTATCGGCTGGTATTTAGTATCTTTGATGCCGTATTCATTTCTGATGACTTCTGCCATCGTCACCCCCTCTACTAAAGCAGCGGCTTTCAAGAGCGCTTGAGTGATACCGTAACGAATCGCGGTATGAAGATGTTTTCCATCAATCGTAAGTTGATCATATTTTTCCGCTAACCTTCTGAAACCATCTATTTCTTCACCGATTAAAAGCGGTCTAATCTTTTCTTCAAGAAAAGGAATAAACTCGTTCGCCAGAAAAAGCGGATCCCGGCCGTCGGTTCCCGAATACTGCACCGCAGCGCAATCTCCTGTCGCAACCAAGCCATTTTCTAAAATAAGTTGAAGTGAAACAGCCTCGCCAGGAACTCTAATTTTTGAGAATCCCTTAAGTTCTGGTTTTCCTAAGTAAATAAACCCGTCTGTTTTTGCACCGGCCTTAATGGCAATTTGATCGTCAAAATAAAAACCTGTATAAGACTTTGATAATACTACATTTTTAATTTTCATTCTTCGCTTTCTCTCTTCTTCTCGGATCTTCCGACCAACTTTCCGTTTCCGACGGCATAAACATCGGAGATTGTCAGTTGAAAATCGGCGTTTCGACCTTCAGATTTTGCTCTTTCTTTTATTTTGTTTTTATGGAATGCTTTTATTTCTTCATTAAAACCGACATTCCCGAATTCTAAGATTCTGATATTGCCCTCATTATCACGTGCAGGAAGAAGTTTTCCCACATTGTATTTACTTGGAGCAAAAGGAACATCAATAATCCCGTTTCTGAAGGCTTCTACAACCCCGATGGCAAGATCACCCCGACCTAGGATAAAAACATGGTCGAGAATGCTATTGACTTCTTTTTTTATTTGGTGAAATTCTTCTAAATAAATATCGTTTTCAGTAAACTTCTGATCTTTTAAGAGATTGACAACATATTTGGAAGCTTTGATACCGATGGCATTGGCTTCTTTGGTCGGAATCCCGACACTTTCCAACGGCGATTTGGTAATCATCTTGGTTGCCTTCCCTAAGGCCGCAACAACCGAGGCATAAGAAATCAAACCCAAGGCTTCAGCTTCATCCTCGGGGAATCCTCCCATCCACTGATGAAAGACCGTCGTAACTTCCACATCCAAATATCCATGTTGATTTAGATATTCCTTGGTAAGTTCCCGAAGAGCATGAAGTGCCGCAATATCTTGATTGATATTTCCGCCTTGTCCGTAACCGACGGTAATGCTTTTAACACCTTGTTCGGCAGCAAGCAAGGCCTCGATGATGGCAACCGCATTCGAGATTCCGGGTGGAACAAGTGTTCCCGTAAGCGGTCCGAAGGGTTCACGGTTAATTCTGATGCCTTGTTCTTCATAAAAACCTACCAAACGGTCGACATATTGCCAGTTTTTAATCGTCTCTTCCAAAGAAACACTTTTTGCATACGGAATATTATAACTGATTCCGCCGCCTTCGTTCGAAGTCCAGCCGGCAGCATGAATGATTTCCGCAAGTAGCCTTCCATCCGGTGTCCCATGTCGGGCTTGAAGAGGCACATTAACCGCTTCATAAACCTCTATGCAACCTTCAACGCCGTAATTTACAGCCGGAAAACCGTTTAACAAACTTCTTCCAAGGTTAATACTTTCCTTGATTCCGTTTTCAGCTTCAAAGTAGCGATTGTGGCGGGTGTAAGAATCAATCGTTGTCGGCAGAAAATCCGTACCGGCAGCTTCTAAATACTGCATTAAAGCAATATGTTCGTTTAAAGTTGCAACCCCTGCCCGTGGTTGGACTGCCGTAATACTTGAGGTATCAAATTTTGTTAATAAGGAAGCAAAATTCTTATGTTCGGGAATTTGCTTCAAAAAAGGTATCGCTAAATCAAAATTCAAAGCCGGGGAGTTCCCCGTCGGCCAGGAAGCAAGCACTTCTTTCCGAACCTTAAAGAAGACCTCTTCCGGCCATTTTTTATTCTTTAGCTCCATATTTTATAATATTTTCCTGATCCTTTTTTTCATTATTCTGATCGCAATTTCCGGATGTTCGATGCTTAAGAGCCCCATTGCGGAAAGGATGTAGTTTTGGTCAAGTAAAAATTCCGGTTCTTTCGGTCTTAATTCCATCGCCTTTTCAGGTCTTGCGAGGACTTTTTCCAATATTGAGAGTGGTTCTTGGTCGCGAATAATGACTCCACCGGTTCCGATCACATATCTGACATCCGATAAATCTTTTCCGCTTTGGTAATACATCACACCCAAAGGGGTATAAATTGTCTCCATAAAGCCGACATGGCGCGAAAAAGCAATATCGACACAAAGTGACCCGAAGAGGCGGTCGATTTCCGCTTCTTTTTCAGTATTAGGAATCATTGCTGCAAATTTAAAACGGGTATCCGCTTCCTTTTTTAAATCAATTCCTCGTTCTTTATATAGTAGGAGTTCTTGTTCTTCCAAATTCTTGATGATTCCGGGTGCCGAATAACGCATACCGAGATCACCTTCAACGGTTCTTTTTGCAAAAGGCTCTTCCAAACCTCTTTGAAAGGCATTCGGTGTTTTCGGATTTCCGCTCGCAATCGAGTAAATATCGGTTGTTGCACCACCGATATCGACTAAAACAATTTCGCCCAAACCCGCTTCATGCAAATATCCTTTCGAAAAAAGTTCCGCAGCTTTTAAGACTGCCCCAGGTGTTGGAAGCAAAACACCGTCAATATCCGCTTCGATTTGTTTGATTCCTTTGGCGCTGACAATATTGTTTAAAAAAATATTTTTAATTACATCTCGAGCACTGTTTATCTGTAACTGGTTAAGCCTGGGCATAACATTATCACAGATCCAGCCGTTTAATTTGTATTCTTTAAAAATATTGCTTATTTCATCCTGACAGGATTTATTACCGGCATATACGATTGGAACACTAAGTCCGATTTCACCCAATATTTTCGCATTGTGAAGTACGCACTCACTGTTACCGCCGTCCGTTCCGCCAGCAAGTAAAACAATATCGATATTTCCGTTTTTAATCTTTAAAGCTTCTTTTTTAGTTAACTGATGGGAATAAACCAGGTCTACTTTTCCTCCTGCTCCCAAACAGACACGCTTCGCGGCTTCGACCGTTAACTCTTCTACAAGTCCGATCGCCGCCATTTTCAAACCTCCCGCAGCCGATGAACAGGCATAGATTTTTTTAAAATCACTGACACCTGTTTTTTCCGTCAAAAGCTTAAGCGCTTTCTCATAACCGATCCTAACATCCGTCTCAACGGTGGTATAATGTTGAGCGGAACCGATAATATCGGCACGGTCAAGATTTACTGCCGTTAATTTGGTGTAGGTTGAGCCGATATCAACCAACAAATAGTTTGTCACCTTATTCTCCTAAATCTTCCTTGATCAAATCTAAGACCGATTCAATTTGTGTGCCGGGTGAAAATACCCGATTAAAACCCATTTCCTTAAATCGTTTCTCAACACTTTCAAAATCTTGTTTTCCGACGACAATATTGCCGCCAACATAAAGGATGATGTCGCCGATTCCGCTTTCGATGCATTTTTCCCGCATCCCGCGGCAGTCAATTTCTCCATGTCCGTATAGAGAGGAGACCAAAATCATTTTCGCATCTGTTTCGATAGCAGCATTAATGAAATCTTCTTGCGAACTTAAAACTCCGACATTAACAACGTTGTAGCCGGCATTCGTAAGCGTGTATTCAATAATCTTATTACCGACTGCATGGACATCAGCGCCAATAACGCCGATGACAATAGATTTCATTTTTTACCTCCGCATTTTTGTAAAAGAAATATGCTTACCTTATTATATACCAAAATCACAATACTTACAAGGTCATTTGCCTCATCTTCAAGCATTCTCCGAAAAAAGTTTTTCTTAAAAGACACATATCTCTTTGGTAATTTTGTAACAAACAAAATAATATAGAAAAAACAGCAAAAACTAAAAATAAAATGATTAATAATCATAAATAATATTTTTTCCGTGGTATAATAATTAAAAAGGAATGGTGATAAAATGAATAAGTATTTAGAAATCAATCCTGAAGTTCAGGCTGCTTTAAAAGAAAACAAACCAGTTGTCGCTCTTGAATCAACGATTATCTCGCACGGTATGCCTTATCCCCAAAATGTGGAAACGGCACTGAAAGTTGAAAATATTATCCGCAACGAAGGAGCCGTCCCGGCAACAATCGCAATTATCAAAGGACGTTTAAAAGTCGGTTGTACCCCCGAAGAAGTCGACTACTTGGGTAAGGAAGGAGCAAAAATACCGAAAGCTTCCCGACGTGATATCTCCTATCTGGTCAGTAAAAACTTAAGCGGAGCAACAACCGTCGCGGCGACGGCTTTAATTGCTGCTATGGCTGGCATCCCTGTTTTTGCAACAGGAGGGATCGGCGGTGTCCACCGCGGAGCTGAAGAAACCTTCGATATTTCCAGTGATCTTGAAGAATTAGCAAAAACCAAAATCGCAGTCGTCTGTGCAGGTGCCAAAGCAATTCTTGACCTTGGAAAAACCATGGAAGTCTTAGAAACCAAAGGCGTCGAAGTCATCGGCTACAAAACATCATTTTTACCAGCTTTCTATTCTACATCTAGCGACTTCCCCGTCAATCATCGTCTTGAAACTCCCGAAGAAATTGCCAGTTTGATGAAAACAAAATGGGAACTAGGACTTGACGGTGGTGTCTTAGTAACCAATCCGATTCCGGAAGAGCACTCGATTGATCGCAAAATAATTGACCAAGCGATTGAACAAGCCCATGAAGAAATGGTAAGTTTAGAAATTACCGGCAATAAAACTACGCCTTTCCTACTTGCCAAGATTAAAGAGATTACAAAAGGAAAGAGCCTCAATGCAAATATTGCCTTAGTCTATAATAATGCGCTCCTAGCAGCAAAAATTGCGAAAGCATTTGCGGAAATAATTTAAAAACAAAAAAAAGAAAAGGCGTTAAGCCTTTTCAGATTTTTTATTAAAGATTCCCCAGGAAGCCGTTATTATTCTTTGTGAAACCACCGATTTCACAGAGTGGATGTCTCTAATCTGCATATTTTCGGGATTCTTATTCAAAGATAAGCTTTCGACACCAAATATGCCTCGACTTCCGATATTTTCTTGTTCGGTTCGCATATGATAAAAAGGCGAACTTCCCAGGTAAATCTATTATAGAATATTCTAATTTTTATGTCAATAGGCAGATTTTTCCTTCAAGGGATTCTTTCCTACTGACTCTATTATAAACTATGCAGACTTTTTTGTCAATAGACCACTATTTCCTAGTTATAATAATTTCTTATTTCTCTTTTAAAATCATTACGCAATCGATATAAAGCGTAAAGATTGACGCAACCGAGCAAAATCATCCCTTGATCGACGAACCCGAAAATTGCTTTGGTGCGGAAATTCACACCAATCGCAATACCGATTAAAAATAATATTTTATAAAGAAAAATAAATACTTTTCTTCTTTTATTGTTAGCGACCATAAAAAGCAAATTGCTTTCACCGAGATAAAATTGACTGACAACCGTCGCTATTGCGAAAGAAAGCATAAAAAACAAAGCAAGGTAAATTCCAAAATCGCCAAGGATTCTTTCAAAAATATAAATGATTAAATCAACACCTTGGTACAGCTTCAAATCAAACTGGTAAATCAAAATCATGAAACCAGTTAAGCTACAGATAATGATCGTATCCGTAAAAGCACCGATGACCTGAACAAAACCTTGTTGAAGGGGCTTTTTTGTATCCGCCATTGCGGAAATTGAAGGTGCGGTTCCTAGTCCCGTTTCGTTAGAAAAAAGCGAACGCTTAAAACCAATGATTAAACAAGAGGTCGCAGTCCCGGAAGTAATTGCTTTAAAGCTGAAAGCTTCCCTTAATATTAGCGTTATTACGGAAGGAAAAAACTTGATGTTAACCAAAATGACCATTATCGTAACGGATATATAACCGATGCTCATTATCGGAACAATATGCTCGCAAAAACGGACGATTCTTTTTGTCCCCTTAAAAATTACAAAATAGGTAAAAAGAAAAAGCAGAACCAAGATGATGATTTTATCAATTCCAAAAACTAGCGACAGAGATTCGCTAATTGTATTGACTTGCAGGGGTTGGAAAAAGATTGTATTAGTCAATAAAAAAAAGATCGAAAAAAGGGTTGCTAAAAAGCGATTGTTAAAACCGCGAAGTATATAAAAACTGGCTCCGCCCCGATTTTCGCCATTGATTTTAACTTTATAAACCTGTGCTAAAGTGTTTTCCATCAAGGAAAAAATTACAGAAAACAGCGAAAATATCCACATCCAAAAGAGTGAACCCGGACCGCCATAAATCAAAGCCGTCGAAATTCCGACAATGTTACCGGTGCCGATATGGGCAGCAAGCGAAACCAAAAAAGATGAGTATGAAGATTTGTTCTTCTCATTCACCAAAATTTTTTTAGTTTCTTTAAAAGCGCGAAACTGAATAAACCCGTATTTGACTGTCGAAAATACAGCTAAAATAAAAAAAGTTATAACAATCAAATTTACCGCCATATCCAACACCAATTAAGTATATTCATAACCAGTTCGGTAATATGATTGGAAAACAATTACTAGAAAACGGTGAGACAATGAATTATCCAAACAAACAGCATCGCTACTATGCACTTGATTATTATTTGAAAGAAAAGTTCGGTCAGAAGGTGTTCAAGATTTCCTTGAACGGAAATTTCACCTGTCCTAACCGAGACGGAACTATTAGCACCAAGGGGTGCTTCTTTTGTAGTGCCGAAGGAAGCGGAGATTATGCGGGTGACAGGTTTGAACCGTTAGAAAAACAATTTTCAACCATCAAAAACATTATGGAACAAAAATGGCCAGATGGACTATACATTATCTATTTTCAGGCTAATACTAACACCTATGGTCCCATTGAAAAACTAAAAGATTTATTTGAAACGGCAATCAAACTTGACCCGAAAATCGTAACAATCAGCATTGCCACCAGATGTGACGCACTAAGTCCCGAAGTATTAGATTACTTAGAGAACTTAAACACGCGCATTCCAGTTTGGGTTGAACTGGGACTTCAAACAATTCATCCCCAAACTATGGAATTTCTTAATCTCGGTTATGATAGCGAAACCTTTAAAAATGCTGTTTATGCCCTAAAAGAACGCAACATTGAGACAATCGCTCATATCATCAATGGCCTTCCCGGAGAAAATAAAGAAATGATGCTGGAAACCAGCAAGTTTTTAAATCACTTACCGATTAACGGTGTAAAAATTCATTCGCTCTTTATCTTAAAGAACACAATTCTAGGGAAGATGTATGAAGAAAAAAATTTTCCTGTTCTTACTTTAGAAGAATATGTTGAGATTGTTTCCGAGCAATTAGCAAACCTGCGCGAAGATATCATTATCCACCGTATCAGCGGCGATGCTCCTCGCCAGGACCTAATCGCTCCCTTATGGAGTCTGAAGAAATTTGTTGTGATGAATGAAATCGACAAAAGAATGCGAGCCTTAAATTATTTTCAAGGTTGTAAAATAAAATAAAGCATTTCAGCTTAGACTGAAATGCTTTTTAATTTCCTTTATTTTATCTAATTTCTCCCAAGGAAGATTAAGATCACTCCGTCCGAAATGACCATAGGCAGCAACTTGTTTGTAGATCGGGCGTCTTAAATTAAGATGTTTTGAAATTTCTTTCGGAGTCAGCGGAAAGACTTTTTTTATTCCTGCAACAATCTCTTCCTCGCTAAATCTTGACGTGCCAAAGGAATTTATCATTATCGATGTCGGTTCGCTCATCCCGATGACATAACTGAGGCCGATTTCAAGCTTTTCCGCAACACCCGCAGCAACAAGATTCTTGGCAATATACCTTGCCATATATGAAGCGGAACGGTCAACTTTTGACGGATCTTTACCGCTGAAAGCCCCGCCGCCATGACGAGCATAACCGCCGTAAGTATCAACGATAATCTTCCTACCGGTTAAGCCGGTATCGCCTTTCGGTCCGCCTAAGACAAATCTTCCGGTTGGATTAATATAGATTTTTGTCTTTTCATCAATTAATTCTTTTGGTATGGTTTTAAAAATTACCTCTTCTCTGACAAAGCGGTGAAGTTCTTCTTTTTGTACATGTTCATTGTGTTGAGTGGAAATGACAATGCTATCAACTCGGAGCGGTTTACCGTCTTCATACTCAACGGTAACTTGGCTCTTTCCGTCCGGTCTAAGATAATCAACAAGTCCCGCTTTTCTCACTTCCGCCAAGCGTTTTACTAGTTTATGAGCAAAACTGATGGCAATCGGCATATATTCGGGAGTTTCTTTGCAGGCAAAACCAAACATCAAACCTTGATCGCCTGCTCCTTCGCCGTCTTTCACACCTATGGCAATGTCCGGAGATTGTTCATCAAGTGAAACTAAAACCGCCAGGTTTTCCGCATCAAAACCAATCTTACCGCGGTCATATCCGATTTCCTGAACGGTATCGCGCACAATTTTTTGGATATCGACATAGGTGGTAGTCGTCACTTCTCCCATCACCATCACGAGCCCCGTAGTCGCACAAACTTCACAAGCAACACGGGCATCGGGATCATCAATTAAAATCGCATCCAAAATCGCATCCGCTATCTGATCGCAGACCTTATCGGGGTGTCCTTCTGTTACCGATTCCGAAGTAAAAAGTTTTTTCATTTACTCACCTCATTTTCTGCTACTTATTGTAACTGCTGTGAATCTTTTTGTTATTATTTTTTAAAAAAGTCTTCTTTAGAAAACTAGTATCTCTCAAAGAGAGATACCGGTTTATTTTCCGGAAATCGGCAGCCCTTTTAATTTGATTGAAGGCGCTCCGACACCGCTGGTATTAAACTTAATATCATTTCCGATAGCTTCGATTTGATTTAATACTTCCATGAAATTACCGGAAACAACAATCAAAGTAACAGGTCGGTCAATTTTTCCGTTCTTAATTAAGAACCCTGAAGACTGAGCGCTGAAATCGCCAGTGATCGGGTTAGCTCCGGCATGTAATCCGGAAACATCAGTAATCAAAACTCCTTCTTCGATATCTTTGATTAACTCTTCTTGAGTAAATTCTCCCGGTTGAATATAGAAATTCACACCCCTGACACTGACAGCGCCACCGGCTCTAAAGCCGTTACCTGTGGAAGTGGTTTTAAAATATTTTGCTGTTTTAAGATTATGTAGTAAAGTTTTAAAAACACCGTTTTCCACAACATTCTTTTGATAACAAGCGACACCTTCATCATCAAAAGGCTCATTATGAACCGAATCAGGATAAATCGCTTCATCAACAATTGTTACTAGTTCGCTGAACAGTTTTTCGCCTTCTTTTCCGAGGAGCGGAGTCAGTTTCTTAACAGCTGCTTCTCCGGAAAAGAATGTGGAGAAAACTTCTAAAAGGTTAGTCATAGCTTCTTTATCGAAGACCACCGGATAAACCTTAGATGGAAGAGCGTCGGCATTCAATTTCTTAATGACCTTTTTTGCAACCTTCTGGGCGACTATAATCGGGTCGATATCGGCATAGTTGTTTTTGATTTCAATTTCAAAAGCCGCTTGTGTTTGTTCGTTCTCTTTACCGACCGCTTGAACATAAATATAAGCAAACTCTTTTTTTCTTTCCAAATTCAAACCTTTAGAATTGATTAATTTCTTGGTTTGAATTACTTCCTCATAACCGCAATGGGGAACGAGGATTATTCTTTCGTCATAAGCTTTGACTTCTTTTTCTAAATCAAAAAGGGCATTGACTTTATCAGCAAGACTGATTTTCGAAAAGCCGCCGTCTCTCGTTTCAAAATCCGGATATTTTTCGCTTCCCGCAAATATTTCAAATTCCTCGTTGGTGGTAAGGCTCTGAGCATTTTCTTTTAACTTTTCTAAGATTAAATCCAAATCTTCATCTGCTTTTGAAGTGGAAAGATAGGCCATCTTCCCATTATAAATGGCACGGATGGTCATTGCAACTTCATCATGAGTATGGTTTTTGTCTATTTCACCGCTAAAAACAGAAATGCTGGTAACAGTTGAGAAGTTAACAGCGACTTCAATATCGCTGAAGCCCTTCTCCAAAGCCTTTTCGATTAATTTATTGTAATTCATTTACCTCTACCTCCAACCGTCATATTTTGAACACGAATCGTCGGTTGTCCGACATCAGTGGGAATCGATCCGCTTGCGGAACCGCAAAAGCCATGATCGAAATCAAGGTTATCGGCAATCATGTCGATGTTTTTCAAAACCTCGGCGCCGCTACCGACTAAGGTCGCACCGCGGACAGGTTTGGTAATTTTTCCGTCTTCAATCATATAACCTTCGCTGACAGCAAAGTTAAACTCGCCGGTGCTGGGGTTAACACTGCCCCCACCCATGACTTTTGCAAAAAGACCGAATTTAGTATTAGCAATAATATCTTCAAATTTATCTTTTCCTGGAGCAAAGAAAGTATTCGTCATTCGTGAAGTCGGAGAATATTTATATGATTGACGGCGCGAACTTCCGGTAACCGGATGGTTCATCTTTAAACTGTTTCTGTAGTCAACCAAATAACTCTTCAAAATTCCGTTTTCAATTAAAACATTCCGTTTTGTCGGTTCGCCTTCATCATCGACATTTAAACTTCCCCAAGCATTGGTAATCGTCCCGTCATCAATTGCGGTAACAATATCGGTTGCAATTTTTTCACCGAGTTTATTGCAGAAAACTGAAGATCCTTTAGCAACGCTTGTTGCTTCTAGGGCATGAACACAGGCTTCATGCAATAAAACCCCGCCGAAACCATTATGGACAACAACTGTCATTTTGCCACCGACCATTTCGTCAGCGTGGAGCATAGTGATTGCGGAGTCGGCAGTTTCGCGAGCAAGGGCTTCTAAATCATGCTGGTCGATTACTTCATAACCGGCATGGCCGCCAATTCTTCTGCCGGCTGTTTGCGTTGATTTTCCGTCACCGGCTACAACCGATGTTCTTAAAAAAGTATGGCAACGTCTGTCTTTAATAAAACGTCCCTTACTGTTTGCAATCAAAACCTTCTGATCTTCATCCATAACACCGCTGATTATTTGGGTGATTTCCGACGAATACCCCTTAAGAGCATCGTCAACTCTTTGCATATAAGCGATTTTTTCAGAATTAGAGACAGTTTCAGGATATCTTTGAACCGGATTATTATTTTTCACTTCCGTTTCTGTTAAAATAACTTCCGTTACTTTTGCTTCTTCCGTAAAAGATCCCGCTAATTTGTTCGCAAGTGCTAATAAACTGTCGCGACTAAAATCATTTGTGTAACCATTTACCTCATAGTAACCCTTTAGAATTCTAAGAGAAGCTCCATAAGTATGGTTGCTGGAAACTTTGGTTACTTTTCCGCTTGTCATCTCATAATTATTACTGTATGTCGATTCCGCAAATATCTCTGCGAAATCTCCGCCCGTTTTCAAAGCGATCTTTAACACTTCTTCGCAAATTTGTTTCTCAATCATATTCTCACTTCCTTTATTTTTTTATTATACTAAAGTTTTCCTTAATTTACAAGCAAAATATAAATCCAAAAACATTCTCATTGTTTATTATACAAGATTTTTGGGTTTTTTCGTGTTTCTATTTTAAATTCGGTTATAGGAAAAAGAATTTTATCACATAATAAGGAAAAAGGAGGAATCTTTATCAAAAATAATTCATTTTGGGAAGTTCCCTATCCAACAAGCTTTGAAAAATTGAATGAGGATTTAGAGTGTGAACTTTTAATCATCGGCGCCGGTTTATCCGGGCTTTCCGCCGCCTACGAAGCTCTTGCTTATGCCAAAGATATTGTAATTGTCGATGAAAACCGTATTTACCAAGGCACAACCGCTTCAACAACAGCCAAAATCACCGCTCAACATGGTTATATCTATGATGATTTAATCAAAACTTTTGGAACAATAACAGCCAAAAAATACTATGAATTTAATACCCGCGGTTTAAAAAGAATCGAAGAAATCATTACTAAAGAAAATATTGCTTGTGATTTTCAGATCGTAAACGGTTATCTTTTTGCTTACAAGGAAGAGGAAGAAAAAAATGTGGAAGCAGAAGCAAGAGCATATCAAGAGCTCGGTATCCAAGGTGAGATTGTAAAAATAGATACGCGGATTTCGCCCCACAAGGCTTTAAAATTAGCTAACCAAGCCAATTTTAACCCCGAAAAATATTTAAAAAGAATAACTGATATCTTATTAGTGCATAAAGTTAGAATCTTTGAAAATACAAGAATCATCGATGTTTATGAAAACGAAACCCCCGAAGCAATAACTAGCGAAAGAAAGCTAATTAAAGCAAAGCGGATAATTATCGCTTCCCACTATCCAATCTACAAAGGCTTTAATTTCTACTTTATGAAAATGATTCCACAAATCTCCTATTCAATCTTAAGCGGACCTACTGACCTTGAAATCGAAAACGCAAATTACATCAATACCATCAGCAATCCCGCCCTTGGGTTAAGGTTTGTAAAAAGTGATGAAGGTCGTTTGCTGAATATCAGCGGCGCTTCTCATGATGCAAAGACATTTATTTCTTATATAAAACAAGCTGAATTTTTAAAAGAATACGGGAAGAAAAACTTCGGAATTAGTGACTATCCCTATGTTTGGTGCACCCAGGATTATACGACCACGGATTATCTTCCCCTAATTGGAAGAGTAACTAAAAATATTTATCTGATGGCTTCTTATAATAAATGGGGGATGTCAACCGCAATCGGCGGAGCACTTGTAATTAAAGATTTAATTACGTTAAATTATTCAAAATTCGCCCATATATTAAGACCGGAGCGATTAAAACTGAATAAAAAAATCTTCACTTACAATTTAGGTATGATCGGAACATTGCTGAAAACAAGAAACATTCCGAGAAGAAAAATCATAAAATTAACTCCGGAAACAGGAAAAGTGACTAAGCTCGGTATGAAGAGGGTCGGTATTTACAAAGACAAAAATCATAAACTTTATCTTGTTGATGTTACTTGCCCCCATATGCGTTGTGGTCTAAGATATAATCCAATTGAAAAAACTTACGATTGTAAGTGTCATGGATCTAGGTTTGATTATACGGGTAAACTCTTGGACGGCCCTGCTCGCCGTGACCTCTACAAAATCGAAATTGAAGATGTCAAAAGCTATCTTAACCTCCTGAATGAAAATAAATAATGCGTTTTGGTTTCTAAAACCAAATAAAAAAGTGTCTTAACGACACTTTTTACATTTCTAATATTAGGTTGCTTCCTTTAATGGGACCTTTCGATTAAACCTTTCAGAAGCCGCTATCATTAAGATTAGTAATAATGATAAATAAACCGGATATAAACCAATACTGATTTTACTTGCAATTAAACCAAAAAGCGGAGGCATAAAAGTAGTGCCAACATAGGCTCCGGCCATTTGCAACCCGATTATGGCTTGTGAATTTTCCTTTCCAAAATTTTCCGGCGTCGAATGAATTATCGAAGGATAAATCGGAGCGCAGCCGAGACCGGCAATCACAAGACCGCTTAAGGTTAAAATATCAAAAGGAAGCAGTATAAAAACAACACCCAGAATAATGACGCCAAGCCCGATTCTAATCAAGTTTCGGTCATGGATTTTATCAGCAATAAAACCGTTCAAGAATCTTCCCAAGGTAATTCCGAGGTAAAAAAGCGAAGCAAATGTAGCTGCTGTTTCGGGGTTGATACCTCGTCCTTGTACAAGAAAACTGCTTGCCCAAAGTCCAGCGCTGGTTTCAAAAGCACAATAAGCAAAGAACGTTACCAAAATCAACTTAACACCTTTGATTTTTACGGCAGCAACAAGTCTGATTGCCTTTTTGTTCTGATTTTCTTTGCTTTCTTGCTTTCTGTTCTTCCAAAGCGGAAGACTTAAGAATAAAATCGCAGTAATTATAATTTGGATAATTCCAACAAAGCGGTAGCCGCTCTCCCAACCAAATTTCTTCGTAAGTGCAAAGCCCATCAGATAAGGACTGACGGAAGCGCCGATTCCCCAGAAGCAATGAAGCCAACTCATATGACGCGAGGAATAATGCAAAGCCACATAGTTATTTAGAGCCGCATCAACCGCACCGGCACCAAGACCATAAGGAATTGCCCAAAGGCAGATTACGAAAAAAAATTTAGATAATGAAAATCCAAAAAGAGCAACTGCTGTCATAAGCACTGAAATCACAGTCACTATTCCTGCTCCAAATTTTTTTGTCAAGCGGTCGGAAAGTAAAGAGGAAATAATTGTACCGCCGGCAATAATCATCGAAACGATTCCGGCGTAGGAAATTGGTACATTTAATTCTTTATACATTACCGGCCAAGCAGAACCAAGCAGAGAGTCGGGAAGACCCAAGCTGATAAAAGCTAGATAAATTATTGCAAGTAATAACGATAACATAAAAACACCAAAATTCTAGGAAAAATCACCTTAAAGCAAAATATTATTATTCAAGCCAAGCTTTAGCTTTATTTAACCGCATTATGCTTTGTTCCTTGCCAAGTATATCGGCCATTTCTACGGACCCCCCCGGAGTGACATTATGCCCTGTTAGAGCAATTCTCAAAACTGTATAAACCGCCGCCGCCTTCAATTCCATTTTTGCAGCAAGCTCAGTAATCGTCTCCCGGAGACCAGTTTCGTCCCAATTTTCAAGAGCAGAAAATGCGGTAATGCTTTCTTCAATCACCCTTTTCGCAAGTCCCCCGTTTAACTTGAACTTTTTAATCTCATACATTTCTTTCGGAATCGGATTAAATTCCGTAATAAATTCCACTTTTTCCGGAATCTCACTGAAGATTTCAATCCGAGTATGGAGCAGTTTTCCAAACTTTTGATAATCATAAAGACCTTTAATCTTAGATTTTTCAAAGTAAGGTAGGGCAAATTGCATAAATTCCTCAAAAGAAAGCTCCTTTATATATTCTCCGTTCAACCATTTCATTTTGTTTTCGTCAAAAATACTGGGCGAACGCGTCAATCCGGAGACGGAGAATTTCTCAATCAACTCCCCAAGCGTAAATTTTTCTTCTGTCCCTTTCGGACTCCAGCCCAAGAGCGCAATATAATTAATAATTGCTTCGCTTAGGTAGCCTTTATTGATAAAATCATCAAAATTTGCGTCCCCATGCCGTTTTGAAAGCTTTCTGGTTTCATCCTTCATAATCGGGGTTAAATGCATATATTGGGGAATTTTCCAACCGAAAGCCTCATATAAAAGGTTATATTTGGGCGTGCTACTTAAATATTCATTTCCTCTGATGACATGAGTGATTTGCATCAAGTGATCATCGATGACGTTTGCGAAATTATAGGTGGGCATGCCGTCGGATTTAATCAAAACATGATCTTCAAGTTCATCGTTATTTATCGTAATATGACCGAAAACCATATCATCAAATTCACTAGTGCCCTCATTCGGCATGTTTTGGCGAATTACATAAGGCATCCCACTCTTGAGGCGTGCTTCTACTTCTGCTTTGGTTAGCTTTAAACAATGTTTGTCATATCGGGCCACACCTTTTTCATCTTTAATGGAAGCAAGCCTTTCTTTATCACAAAAACAATAATAAGCGACACCCTTAGCAATCAATTCTTTTGCATGTTTCAAATATATCTCTTTACGTTCGCTTTGAACATAGGGACCATATGCACCACCTTCATTCGGACCTTCGTCAATAGTGATGCCCGCGGCTTTTAAAGTGTTATAAATTACATCAACCGCGCCGGGAACAAATCTTTCCAAATCAGTATCTTCAATTCTTAAAATAAATGTGCCCTTGTTTTGTCTTGCGAAAAGATAGGCATAGAGCGCAGATCTTAAATTACCGACATGCATATAACCGGTCGGACTCGGCGCAAAACGTGTTCTAACCTTTGTCATCTTGTTACCTCTTTTCTTAAATTAGGAAAAAGTGCCTTACGACACTTTTGCTCCTCTGTTTGCTTTTACTTTCTTAACCATTTTAGATAAAACGGAGCTGCGGTCTTGCAGCAACTCGCTTACTGCTCCATATTCCAAAACGCGTTCGTTTTCGATTATCAAGGCCTTGTCGCAATTAATAATTTGGTAAGTTTTATTGCTCATCAGAACGATAATCTTATTTTTCAGTTTAAAGATTTCTTTCAAAAGCGCTTCTTCGCTCTTAACATTCATCCCTGCGGTTGCTTCGTTCATTACGATTATTTTCGAATCTTTATAAAATGCATTCGCAAAACTGATTCTTTGCATCAACTCATCGTTAAGCTCAAACTCCTCATCTAGCAGAGTTTGGTCTTTGCTTTCAAGTTCGCTTAAGAAATCTTTAAGTCCGCTTCTGTTTAAAGCATCATTGTATTTATATTCATCAAATTCCAAAGGATAAGATATATTATTCGCAATTGTATCCTCAAAAAGAGTTTTCTCATTCGGAATTCCGGTTACAATATCCCGGAGATAAAAAGTGTTGAGTTTATTGATATCACAGTTATTGATGGAAATATTTCCTTCTTTGGGACGAATAATTTTCGTTATTAAGCCAAAGATCAAATCGGAACTATAATCATCTAAAGCAATGACGCCAAGTTTTTCGCCGGTTTTGACTTCAAAATTGAGCGATTCTAGATTTCCTCTTTCACTGTAATAGGAAACATTCTCAAACTTCAGACTGTTGATTGCTTCCAAACTATTAATCGGTTCGGCCCTAATTTCACTTCTCAAGGAAAGCAGTTCTTCAAGGGAAGCCATTTCGGAAGTAATGTATCTAAAACCGATTCTAGGATTCATAATGTTCTTGAAAGAATAAAAGACAAAAGGAATCAAAAGCAAGAAACCAACTATGGTACCGGGGATAATTGTTTCTCTTGTTGAAATATAACCGCCAACACCAAAGATTAAAGCAATAACTCCTCCCACAAAAAGCGTGAATAATTTGCTTTTGCTGACATCACGAAGTCCGCCGGTCATTTTTTTCAACCGGATGTATCTTTCGCTTTGCTTTTGGAAATTCTCTTCTTCATGTAAGACACCGTTTTTTAATTTAATTCCAGAGATTTTTTCAAAGTTCTCAGAAAGCCTTTTTTGGTTGCTGGTAATTTCTGTGGTTGCCTTAGTTCCGATACGTTCAACAAACTTTCCGAATGTCTTAACCAACATATAAAACACCGGCAAAGTCACATAAGTAATTAATCCTAAAGCGGGATTAATCGCCATCATCGTAATAAAGGCTCCGATTAAAAAGACCATATGACTAAAGAAATTTACCCAAGATTCACCGATATATCTTTCTCCGATTTTTGAACAATCAGCGGTAAGTTTACGGACAATTTCTTTATTATCTATTTTTTTAAGTTCACAAAGTTCAGCGCGAAGACAAGCCGAATGAGCAGCTTTACTTAAAGAGGTGCTAACATAAGTACCCAAGCTTATTGCTTTGTTTTTGGAAAGAATATTCATTCCAAACCAAGTGAAAAGCGAAATTACAAACAAGGTAACCCAAAGCGCCAACCGCGGATTTTCTGTGATTGATGTTACAAAAACTCGATCGACTAAGTTTCTGATAATCAAAACAGCAAACATTTCCGCAACGACGGCCATTATCATCGAAAAGATTAAAAGAATGATCGTTGAAACTTTATTTGCTAGACTTTGAGTGATTATTTCTTTTACACGCATAAGATCATTTTCCTTCCGTAACGCTAATATTAATGATACACCAAAAGGGGGAAATTGTCAAAAGAAAAGGACTATTATAAAAGTTTCCCATAGACCGAAAATTCATCAACCGTTTCTTTAAAACCGCATTTCTGATAAAATGAAATTTTATTGGTCCAATCAACCAAAACATCGGAAGCACCGCGCCCCATTAAGAAACATACTGCATTTTGAACCAGCGCTTTCCCGAGTCCCTGCCCTTGATAATCTGGGGTGATTCCTAGTGGACCCAAACCACCCAGATTTTGATAACGAGAATAAAAAGTTAAACTATTTGGGAGTTTCCCGGTTTCAACAGTAGCAATCCTGGCAAAGCCGACGATTTTTTCATCGAAAATTGCTAAAACTAAATCATCAGGTTTGCAATATTTCAGTTCCTGATACCAACGTTTATGAAAATATTTGTCGATTAAATCTAATACTGCCTGCTTTTCTTCTTCAGTTTCTCCAAGTTTAATCCTTTTATCCTCAAAAGCTTCATATGTCTTCGTAACCAAGTTATAGTTTTTCTCATGTAAGATAAATCCTTGCTCTTCAAAAAAAGAATGCGCAGATTTGCTGAAAACTCCGGAAAAAAGATTGTCATAATCGCAGCCGGTAACCAGAATTTTTAAATCTCTGGCTTTAGCTTCAGCGCTTGCGATTGCAAGCAACATACTGCCGATACCTTGATTGCGATACTTCGGATTAACATAAATTAGGGAAATAAAAGCAAGTTCTTTTACCGTAGGATCAAAATCAGATCCTTTTTTTAAAACTAAGATTCCGACCAATTCCTCTTGAAGATACCAAGCAAAACTTGCTTCCTCTATAATATCGGAAGAATTATTTATTCTTTCCGAAAACAATCTTTCTGTAAGTGGATAATCTTTTCCAAACTCCTGATTCCATAATTTTAAAAAATCATTGGTGGTATTACGAAAATCTCTTTTTTTCATCTTTTTCCCCTCATATTATATGTATATTATATCACTATTTAAAGCACATTTCCACAAAATAAATTGCTTTTAGACAAACTTTGGGGTATAATATTTTTGAGGTGTTTTTATGAAAATAGCCGTTTATCCCGGTTCATTCGATCCGGTTTCCAATGGGCACTTAGATATTATCAGAAGAGCAGCAAAAATCTTTGACCTTGTCTATGTTTTGGTTTCAATTAATCCTCAAAAACATTATGTCTTTACCACTGCGGAAAGAAAAGAATTGCTTGAGGAATCAACGAAAGATTTAGAGAATGTAAAAGTGGAAAGTTATCAAGGTTTGGTTTTAGAGTTTGCGAAGGAAAAAGGCGCTTCCGTTATCATTCGCGGCGTCAGAAATGTCCTCGATTACCAAAACGAAATCACTTTGTTCCAGTTCAATTACTCTATTGACAGAAACATTGATACCTTTGTTTTATTTCCCTCTACTAACAACCTTTTTCTCTCTTCCTCAGGAATCAAGGAACTGGTGATGTTCGGTAAAGATATAACCAAATTTGTTCCGGAGAAGCTTGCGGAAAGAATCGAAAAAGTTATTAGAGAAAGATGTAAAAAACCGAAATTATTATAAAAGAACGCATCGAAAATCGATGCTTTTTTTATTTAAAAAATGGAATTAATCATCTGACAATTTTGCTTTTCGCAAGCCCTCCGAGTGAAGTTTCTCGATAATTTGGATTAAGATCCTTGCCCGTTTCCTTTAAAGAAATAATGCAGGTATCCAAATCAATATAATGCTCTCCGTCCGTAAGCAAAGCGAAATTACAGGAATCAAGCGCTCTGCAGGCCGATAAAGCGTTTCTTTCAATACAAGGAATCTGCACATAGCCCATAACCGGATCACAAGTCATGCCAAGATGATGTTCAAGCGCTATCTCAGCTGCATATTCGATTTGATTATTGTTTCCGCCTTTAAGATAAGCCGCAGCCGCAGCAGCCATCGCACAAGCCGTACCGACTTCGCCTTGACAGCCTACTTCAGCCCCAGATATTGAGGCATTATGTTTTACTAGATTTCCGATTAAACCGCCGACCAAAAGCGCCTTAGCCAGTCTTTCTTTACCAATGTTTTCTATACGAGAGAGCGCATAAAGAACCCCGGGTATAACTCCGCTCGATCCACAAGTCGGCGCCGTAACAATGACATTTCCGGAAGCATTCTCTTCCGAAACAGCAAGGGCAGAAGCAAATACCAAACTGATTAAATCTTTTTTATTTAAATGTTTTTGGTAAAAAGAGGGGGCCCGTCTTTTCAACTTCAAGGCACCGGGCAAAACGCCTTCTGTCGTTAAGCCTCTTTCAACCGAAGCAAACATTACCTCTATTATCATCCTTGCATAATCAAGTATATTCAAAGGTTCAGACTCTAAAACATAATCTAACAATGAAATACCTTTTCTTTCTGTATATTCCAGTATTTCATGCATTGTCGTGTATTTATAATATTTAATATCTTCTTCTGAGTATTCATCCAATTCCTTTAAAGTTCCGCCGCCGACAGAAAAAACCAACCATTCAGCAGTAATAACACCGTCTTGATAAGCAAAAAACTTCATTCCATTAGGATGAAAATCTAAAAATATATCAGGGCAAAAGTTAATCTCAGTTCTCTTTTCCCCTAACACCTTTTTTATAATCCAATCAGTTAAATGTCCTTTCCCCGTGAGAGCCAAGGAACCGTAAAGCTCAACAACAAACTTTTCCGCATCTTTGTTTCGTTCCAAAAACATTGCCGCGGCTTTTTGCGGTCCCATCGTATGGGAACTTGAAGGACCATTACCGACTTTAAAGAGTTCTTTTAAGGTATCCATACTACACCTCTTTGTTATATTATACCATATTTTAAGTTTTTTAGAAAGCATAATCACTGAAACAAAACGAATAAATTTACCCTAGGAACATAAATTGTCTATGGGTGATACTTTGAAAATTATCGGCATCCCAATAAGGCAATTTAATGCGGGCGGTAAGATTAAAGAATTTGTCAATCAAGTTTACTTGAATGCATTAAAAAAATACAATTTCGAACCTCTTCTTTTAACAACAGAAAATATAAAAACAAAAGAATTGTTTAAATTTTGTGACGGTTTTATTATTCCCGGCGGGGATGATCTTAATCCAGTCTACTTCGATGAAAAAGATACCGGGCTTTCAAAAGAAATCAATCCGGAAGTCGATTTAATTGATCAAATCACTGTTGATTATGCGAAAACTCACAAGATTCCCCTGCTTGGAATCTGCAGAGGAATTCAAGCCATTAATGTTTTTTTAGGAGGAAGTCTTTATCAAGATATCGGTAAAGACCATAAACATATCATCAGCGACCATAAAGTAGTAACTTATCCCAATCGGTTCCTTAAGTTTAAGGAAACAATTGCTGTCAATAGTTATCATCACCAAGCAATAAAAAAACTTGCTCCAGAACTATCAGTTATCGCAAAACATATCGACGGCACAATCGAAGCTGTCATACACAATAAACTTCCGATTTTCGGAGTCCAGTGGCATCCGGAACTCATACCGGATTCAGAAGAAACCAAAATAATTTTTAGAGCTTTTCAAATTTTAGTCGCAAGAAAAAACTCCTGATGATTCAGGAGTTTACTTTTCATATCCGTTCGGATGTGTTTTATGAAATAACCAAGCGTCACGGATGATTTCTTTGATGCCGAACTTAGGTTTCCAACAAAGAATACGGCCAATTTTTTCACTGGAAGCAACAAGTTTAGCCGGATCTCCCGGTCTTCTTTCGCTGTTTACTTGCTTTATATCAATTTTCGTGACTTCTCTAGCGACTTTGATTATTTCTAAAACCGAATATCCATCTTGGCTGCCAAGATTGAAGATTTCGCTTTTATTTCCTTTCAACAAATAACGCAAAGCTTTGATATGAGCATCAATCAAATCGACAACATGGATGTAATCACGAATGCAAGTTCCGTCCGGAGTCGGATAATCAGTACCGTAAACCTTGACATAATCTCGTTTTCCTAGTGCGGCTTGTAAGATAATCGGAATCAAATGGGTTTCCGGGCGATGATCCTCGCCGATGGAACCGTCGGGATACGCTCCCGCAACATTAAAATAGCGGAGGCTGACATAATTAAATCCATGTGCGATTTCCGCCCATTTCATCATCTTCTCCATCATTAATTTTGATTCACCATAAGTGCTCGTCGGGTTGGTCGAATATTCTTCCGTAATCGGCATTTCTTTATGTTCACCATAAACGGCAGCACTGGAAGAAAAGACGATTTTCTTGACATTTGCTTTTGCCATCGCTTTTAATAACACCAAAGTCCCGTAAACATTGTTGTCGAAATATTCCAAAGGTTTTTCCATTGATTCGCCAACCAAAGATTTTGCACAAAAATGAATTACCGCATCGATCTTTTCTTTCTTAAATAAATCATCTAGAAAAGCTTCGTCACGAATATCACCGACATAAAGTTTTCCTTTAACCGCTCCCTGGTGCCCTGTAGAAAGATTATCGACGGTTACAACATCATAACCTTGTTCACTCATAATCTTTACACAATGGCTACCGATATATCCGGCTCCTCCGGCTATCAAAACCTTCATAGAATCTACCTCGCTTTTTTTGTAAATTATATCATAATCTGAAAAATATTCCAATAGAAAAGAGAGAAAAGGAGATGAAATAACTTCATCTCCTTTTTTTTATTGAACATTATCCAGTCCGAGAAGCACGATAGCATGACCACGACTTACCGAAGTCATATCCGCTTGAACGGCTAGGAAATTTGTATAAATGTTCGTGCCTAATTCAGAAATTCCGCTTTCTAAGACCAAAGATCTTTTTTCTCCTAAAGGAAGGACAACGGAATTATACTCTTGACCTTGTTCTTGAGCGATTTGATAGAATAATCCTTCGCTTAACGGGACAAGATGTTTTCCTTCATAGGGACCATCGTATGGGTACCAATCGCCTGATTGAAGCACATAAACAGTGATATCCGAGTAATTCGGTGTAGTGTGCTTATCAATCGGTATTTCGCCCTTAATTGCTTCGGTCGTATTTAGTTGTTCTGCAACCGGTAAAATCAACATTGTAAAGTTCATTTTATTTGATTTTAAATCGCTGCTTGGATCTTTAATTGTCCTTAAGATACTGGCGTTAAGAGCGGCTCGGACTCCAGAATTAATCTTTGCTTTTAATTGCATTGCTGCAAACTCCATACTATAAGCCTTAAACCAAGGTTCTTCGCCGGATACCCAGTTATTGACTTCAATTGTTTCGGAATCAAAATATATCGTTTGAGCATAATCACTGGAGAACTTCGTGTCTTCTATATGGATAGCGGCGCCACCACTGGTTTCCAGAACTGCGTTACTTACAGATAAAGAGGCGATACCATAGCCGTAGATTGTATTAGCCCAGCTGTTGTAAAGATGAGCATTAGTTACGATTACTTCGGTTTCGTCACCTGACCAAATAGCAATTGTGCTCGAACCAATCACGACATTATCTACCGCAAGCGTTGTATTATTGCTGTTTGAAATCGCAACATAACCGCCTGAGTTTCTACCCATGACTTCCAAAGCTTCCTCAATATCGGATGCTCCTTCGGAATAGCTGATATTCGGCGTCTGAGTGTTACCGATAACTGTTAGATTATTGTAGGTAACTCCTCCGTAGTTAACTTTGGCGGGATTTGTTGTATCAACAGAAATATGCTTGAAGATTGAAATCTGAACATTGCGGATTTTATATCCCGGAATGGTCGGAAGCGCCCCAGGTTGTGGTAATTTTGTTCCGCCGGGTAGCGTTATCCCAATATCACCAGGCGCATAATTCGTATAAGGCAACTTGCTTCCGTCTATTGTGAAATAGTTTCCGTTTATCACCAAATTATCTTTGTTTTCAACATCAGCGGGTGAAATTCTTTGGTAAACATTCCCGACTTTATAAGCAAGACCATTGTTATAAAGACTTATAACACTTCCCGCACCATAGTTATACGGATATGTTATACCATCATCGGGATCAACATAGGTTTGTTCTGAATTAAGTTTCGCTTCGATATTCCGATGGACATTTATTCCCTTTACAAGCGTATTTGCATAAGCAATCTGTAATTCTTCGTTTGTAAAGACATTGATTCCATCATTGATTGTTATTATAAATGCTTTCTTGGTAATAATTCCATCTTCTTTTAATTTCCTTGGAACAAAAGGATCTTTGATATCAATTTCGACTTTATAAGTTTTACCGCTCTCCCGGAAGAAGAAATGTTTCCCGTCACGGTAGATTTGCCAATCGCCGCTAGTGTTATTGCTGATTGTTACAGCTTGTTCACCTCCGCCCACAATTTCAAAAGCTTTAAAATCAAGGTAGGATGCGGGAAGTTCGATTTTCTTACCACCGGTAGTCTTAATCAATAAATCAAAATAGAAAGCATTGTCATTATTAAGAACATCGTTCTCATCGGCTCCAATTAAAGCTTTACCGACATAATATGGTTCCGCAACTTCATCATAGTAAAGTGTTTTTTCAATATTATCGGTAATATTCATGTAATGAGTCAAGTTTTCGCCTAATTCGTACTGGGAAACATAAGGATAAATCCTTCCTAAATACTCAGCACCGCCGACAGAGGATGTGAATGTAAATTCAATCTCCTGGTCTTCGGTTGTGTATAAATTTCCAAAAACCAAAGTATTATTGTTTTTAACTGTAACATACTCAGAGCCAGAGAGGATTGTGAACTGAGAATCTGGGAAGGTTATTTCGGTGTTACTAAAGAAATAGAAAACTGTTCCTGTATCTTCGGTCATTTTATGATAGTAATTACCGGAACTTTCTAGGACCGCCTGATCTTCTTTCTTCGTTACCGTTACTTCCTTACCGATGGCATTAGAAATACTTGCGCTTACAGTATTGATTAACTCACCGTTTTCATAGACTTTTATAACCGGAATTACTTTTACTTTATACGTCCCAAGATATTCAAGGACAATCCGATTATCAATGGTTGAGATGTAATAGTAAAGATTTCCTTCTTGATCTTCAATATAGATATCATATTCTACATCGATTGTTTCAGTTGCCTCATCATACAAGGTTGCCAGAACTTCGCTGCTTAAATGCATCCATTCTAAACGATTGGTATTAGCAGTAAATGTTGCTTCTAAGCCCTGTAAACGCCGGTAGTAAGCTATTAACTTCGCTGCTTCCCCGGATACTCCGGAAGCGGGCGCATATGCACTCTTTCCCTCAAAGACATACCCCGGTTCATAAGTTAAATAATAGGATTCTGTGCCTAGTCTCCAACCGATAAAGGCATACCCATTCTTAGTCGGGTGGTTTTTGCGATAAGTCTGACGAAGCACAGCCGCATTTGTCAGTTCCATATTTGTTAAACCGTTCATCAATTCAAAGGCTTCATTATCGCTTCCCATCGATG
>DUTX01000163.1 GCA_012841865.1 Acholeplasmataceae bacterium
TAGCATCATAGATGCCAGTAAAATATGAAAATTTTAGTTGTCTATTTAAATTAAGCACTTGAAATCCCCCTGTGGTTTATATACATATTGTACCATGTAATCAAGTAAAAAAATAGTATTAGGAAATTATTTACAACTATTATCTTTTAATTGCTAATTGCAATATCAAGGACTTTTTCAGCAGCTTCCTAAAAGCCTTCTTTCTTTGGTTTTCTTAATATTATACTACATGATTATAAAATGAACAAATACCGTTTCTTATGTAGTAAGCAACTTCTAAAGGGGATTTACTTTAATGAAATAATTTTAAATATAATAAAACAAAGTGATCGATTAACAGAATTGCTTATGACCAATATATTGTAAATTTTAATAAATAATTGTAAAATGTGTCTATATGGCAAGTTGAAGGGGGTTTGTTGATGAAAAAGTGGAGTTTGTTTTTTAAAAAGAAAAACAAAGAAGATAATATAGAAAAACATTCGGGTACTTCTGAGATTTCCGAAAGCAATGTTTCTAATAATAAATCTGTATCTGAAGATGTAACTATACCTGATGACTCACTCACAGAAGCAACATTAGGTAATGAATCAAATACTGCAAAAAACACTATAGACGCCTTAATAGATGCAGATTATAACCTATCTGATTTTGAGAATCCGTTCTCTATTGAAGATATTGTAGCAGAATATTTTGATGATATTGATTACAATTTTAACGACACTGTTTCAGATGATACCATATTTAACTTTTTAAATATTGACAAGGCAAATACAAAAAATACCCAAAGCAATAGCAAATTTAAACAAACAACCGATAAAGTTGAAAATGTAAAGCGAATAAATCAGATTCGAATAAGCCTCGCGTCACCAGAAAAGATCAGCAGTTGGTCATTCGGTGAAGTTAAGGTGCCGGACACTTATGACTTTAGAACAAGTAAACCGGCTAAAGACGGGTTGCTAAGTGAGAAAATTTTTGGAACAACTACTGATTGGCAATGTTCTTGTGGAAAATATAATAATAAAAGATATAAAGATGTTACATGTGACCGCTGCGGCGTAAAGGTATCAAACTCTTTGGTTAGACGTGAACGAATGGGACATATAGAACTTGTTATTCCCGTTGTTCATACTTGGTATTTTAAAACCATTGCTCTGTTATTAGATATATCTCAGCGTTTATTGGAAGATATAATATATTTTAGAAAGTACATAGTTCTTAATCCTGGTAATACAGAACTTTATTATAAGCAAGTTATTAGTGATTCTGAAAGAATGAACTTAATAATGAAATACGGTTACGATGATTTTCTGGTTAGTAGAGGTGCAGAAGCTATTCTTGAGCTCCTAAAGTCACTAAATATTGAAAGTGAAATAAATTCTTTAAAAAAAATACTAGATGGTTCAGCTGATTACCATAAAAGAAGATGTATTGAAAGAATGAAACTGCTGGAATCTTTTCGAAGATCCGGTAACGATCCTCAATGGATGATTTTATTTAAAATACCTGTTATGCCACCTCGTATACGACCAATAAATATCCCAAGTCATGTAAAATCTTCTGATGTAGAACTTTATGGGACTGATATTACTGATTTGTATAGACATATTATTAATAGTAATAATAGACTACGACAATCAATAAGCCACGGACACCTTTATATTATGGTAGAACAGCAAAAAAAATCCCTTCAGGAATCTGTAGACCGACTTTTTAATAACAAAGGTACCGTTACCATTCCTTTTGTTTATCAAAAATGCTATAACTTAAGCAGAAAGATAAAAGATGAATTTAATTTCAAAACACTAGGAAAAACGATAGATTATTCAGGTATTTGTGAAGGAATACCAGATTCAGAATTCTCTTTTAATGAGTGCGGTATACCAAAAAAGATAGCCCTAGAGATATTTAAACCTTTTGTGGCGAAAGAATTAATATGCTATGGAACGGCTTATAATATAAAAAATGCAATTGCCATGATTGATAGCGGTTCGCCATATGTTTGGAAATCTCTGAACAAAGTTATCAAAAATTATCCTGTTATTTTATTCCCACGGTTTTGCACGAGATATGCAAACAACAGGAGATTATTAGCATTTTATCCTCAGCTAGTTGAGGATAACGTAATACATTTAAATCCTCTTATTATGAAGTTATTTGGTATAAGCAGAAAAGATGGTCAGATACTAAAAAGTCTTAATGATATAGAATCCCATCTAATCTGTATTACAATTCCATTAAATGAAAAAGCAATAAATGAAGCTGAAAATTTACTTTTTGCTAAAAACAACATTTTAAATGTTTCAAATGGACATTTGGTTGATTTATTAATTCCTGAAGTTATAAGCGGATGTTATTATCTAACAAAAGACGAGGATAATATACGAGCAAATGGCAATATAAAAGTATTCTCATCTGTTAATGAGGCTTCATTAGCATACAACAATAATATTATTAACCTAAATGAGACCATTAAAGTTCGTTTTAATAAGTCTATAAACAACAAAATTTGTAGTAGGTTAATAGTTACAACTTTTGGACGGATAATGTTTAATGATTTATTATCACATAATAAATTCATTGATCTTGAGGTAAACGAACCCGTTAGTAAAGATTTATTAATAAATATTATTGAAAAATATCTTCAAACTCATAGTATGGAGCAAGCCACTGAACTGATTCAAGCAATTAGTAATTTAGGATTAACGTATGCTACAAAGGCTACTAATAGCCCAAGTTTATTCGATTTCTTTGATGGCTCACTTAATAAAGAGACCTCCATCATTAACAATAAAAATCATAATGACATGAGGAAACCCATAGATTTCTTTAAAAGTTCTCAAAACAGCAGATATCTACATAGTAATGTTCTACCATTTAATAATATGCTTTATTCACTATCGCATAATCTAGAAGCAATACTGAACGATGTTATCATTAAAGATGATGATTGTTTTGAAAGTCGAGGCAAAGAAATATCCGGAATAGCAATAGAGAGGCTTAACTTACACGAAGAAACAATTGAAGATTTTAAAAGTCGTATTATTGGAAGGTATACAGCTGAAGCAGTAATTAATCGGTATACTAAAAATGTAATAATAGAACAGAACGAATTAATAACAAAAGAAATATGCTGTGCTATAGTTGATGCAGGTATTACTAGTATTATATGCCGTACGGCTTTATCATGTTGTAGCGAGTATAGTATTTGTGCTAAATGTTATGGTATAAATCCTGCTTCAGGCAACTCGTCAGTTAAAGGTGATGCAATAGGGGTTATTGCTGTAGGTTCTATAGCGGATTCTATATTATCAGTTGCAATAGAAAACTATCGATTAGGAATGGAAATGCTAAAGGTTTTTGAAGATCTTCTTGAATTAAGGTATATAATTAAAATACCGGTAATCTCTAAAGTTAAAGGTTACATCAGTATTGAATATTCAGATATGAAAGTAGTTAATAGGATATCAATAACAGATGATCATAATCATGTTTTCGATTACGAAGTGCCAAAACAATACATAATTAACGTTAATGATGGTTCATTTGCAAATGCTGAAGATATACTTTTTTGGAGAATAGAAAGCTTTAATGATATGCTAAATGATACAGGCAAATTGGAAGTGCAAAAGTATTTGCTAACTGAATTACAAAACTGTTTCAGGAGAGCGGATAAATCTATTGAAGTGTCAGACAAACATTTTGAACTAATAATCCGAAAAATGTTAAGCAAAGTACAAATTGAAGACCCCGGAGATACCTCGTTGTTCTTTGATGATTTGGTTGATAACTACGTCTTTGAATTTGAGAATTCGTCAACTATATCTAAAGGTATGAAACCAGCAATTGGCAAATCTACAATTCGTGGATTATCAATGATTGCGTTAGAATCTAATTCATTTTTATCCAAAGCTTATTTTAAAGGCACTGGTATATATTATAATGAAAACCGGCCAATAGAGGTACTGACTGATGCTGCGGTTAGGGGGGTGACTGATCCATTAGTGGGGTTAAAGGAGAATATTATAGTTGGCGCTATTATTCCTTGTGGGTCTGGTTTAGAAGAACCTCAACCCAATCAAAATGATATGGATACTGAAAATACCGAAGACATATGATGAAACCATCTCATATAACTCTCGCTGTAGTGTATGAATACACATAAATAAACTCCTTTTACTGCGGATTGGGAAACCAATCTAATTGTAAAGGAGTGCTAGAATTTAAGAAAGACTAAATTCCACATATACTTTCGATAGGGGGAAATAAGTTTTTCAGTCAACCAAAATGTAGATGGTGTAAAGGAAACGATTGTAAAATTACAAAATAGGAGTATAATAATATTAGCGTATTGGCGGTTAGATTAGGGGCGTTTGCCCACTATTTTCTAGGAGGTAATTCCATGAAGGTAAATCCAAGAACCGTCAAGTTTGTCCTTGATCTTGTTGTAGCTTGTGCTACAGCAGCAGCCGGCGTAGTTGCAAAATACTACATTGACACACCACAGGGCATGTGACGCCAAAGGCACATGGTCTGAATAGATCATGTGCTTTTTTATTGTATCTCAATAAAACCACCTGCTATGCAGGTGGAACCCGTCAGCTTTAGCTTCAAGCAAAATACCTCCAATGTTATAATAAGTGTAGGTTCGCCAACCACACCAAATAACAAAGGA
>DUTX01000164.1 GCA_012841865.1 Acholeplasmataceae bacterium
CTTTTATAATCATAAGCGATTACAAGGTAAATTAAAATGCTTGCCTCCGATAGAATATCGAAAACAAGCATTAATAGCTTAAATATTTTTATTTTTATTACTGTCTACTTGACATGTATCAGTTCATTAAATTCTAGCTTTTTTTGTTACCAGTTGTACGATATTAAGCAATACTTCCGAACATTTATCCATTGCTTCTTTGGTTATACATTCATAGCGACCGTGGGCATTCCAACCGCCGGTTCCTAAATTAGGGCAGAGTAAACCCTTATATGTCAGTTGGGCACCGTCAGTACCGCCGCGAATCGGCAGGATGATTGGTTCAAGTCCGGCCATTTTGGTGGCTTCGATTGCTAGCTCGACTACTTCCATTCGGTCTTTGATAATTTCTTTCATATTATAATAAGTATCGGTAATCTCGACTTCCACTGTGTTTGGGCCGTATTTTTGGTTTAAAAAATCGCGAGCCTTTAAAAGGAAGTTTTTTTGTTTTCGGAATGAATCCATATCGTGATTGCGAATTAGGTATTGCATTTTTGTTTTTTCTACGTCCCCATTAAGATTATTAAGGTGGTAAAAGCCCTCATAACCTTCAGTTGTTGCCGGTGTCATCCAGTGAGGCAGCAGGCCGTTAAACTCCATCGCGATTAATAGACTGTTTTTCATTACATTTTTAGCGGTTCCTGGATGGATGTTAATCCCATTAATTGTGATTTTTGCTGCGGCAGCATTAAAGTTTTCATAGTTAATCATCCCTTCTTTTCCGCCGTCGACCGTGTAAGCCAAATCGGCTCCGCCTTTTTCAAGATTATAGTAGAGCGGACCTTCTCCGATTTCTTCGTCGGGAGTAAAGACAATCTTTATTTCTCCGTGTTCAATTTCGTTTTTAACTAAATACTCCGCCATTGTCATTATTTCCGCAATTCCCGCTTTATCATCGGCTCCAAGCAAAGTCGTACCATCGGTAACGATTAAACTTTGGCCTTTTAGGCTTTTTAGAAATGGAAAATCTGTTATTTTCATAACAATTCCTTGCTTAGGATTTAAGATTACATCATTTCCGTCATAATCAGAAATAACTCTCGCTTTTACATTTTCACCGCTAAAATCCGGTGAAGTATCCAGATGGGCAATGAAAGCTAAAGTCGGAATTTTTCGCTTGGAATTTGCAGGTATTTTCGCATAGACATAACTTTTCTCATCCATCTCTGCTTCGATTCCAAGGTCTTTCAGTTCTTGGACTAAAACTCTTGCTAAGTCTTTTTGAATTTCGGTTGAAGGGTGCCGTCCGGATCTGGGATCGGACTTGGTATTGATTTTAATATATTCTAAGAAACGCAAGTAAGTTTTCATATTAACCTCCTGACCATATTATAACAAAAATATTGGTAAATAAAAGCAAAAGAAGTGGTTTGAAGTAAAATTTCTATGTTATAATAACAAGCGGAGGAGTTTATGTATAAAGCAAAAGAATTGATGGATTTAGTTTGTGAGAACGGAACTGAAAAATTAAAACGCAGAATTATTTCGGTTTTTATTGCATCTATTTTAGGCGGCCTCTTTATCGGTCTTGGCTATCTCGGTTATCTTTATTTGGCTTTCGGTCCCTTCGGAAATAAATTTTTTGGTTCTTTAATTTTTGCTACGGGACTGGTGATGATTATTATCGGCGGCGCTGATTTATTTACCGGAAACTGCCTGCTTACTTTTGGCGTGCTTTCCCGCCGGTATTCGTTTGGTAAAATGGGTTTATATTTGCTTTTGGTTTGGATCGGAAATTTTGTCGGAGCCTTTTTGCTTGCACTTATGGTGAAATTTGCGAATGTTGACCAGATTATGCCAGAAATTATTGCGTTATCGAAAATGAAAATTAACTTGTCATTTTGGGAAGCCTTCTTCCGCGGGGTTTTATGCAATATCTTAGTCGCGATGGCTGTCTATATGGCAGGAGCAGCAAAGAATGTTTCGGGAAAAATTCTTGCCTGCATTTTACCAGTTTCACTTTTTGTTGTTTCTGGGTTTGAGCATAGCGTTGCGAATATGTTTTTGCTTCCCTTAGGCAGCATTAATGGCGGAGACTTTTCATTTCTTAATACTTTCATAAATTTAATACCGGTAACGCTCGGAAACTTTTTTGGCGGTGGTATTCTGCTTCCCGGGGCTTATTATTTAATTTATAAAAAGTGAGTGTTTAAATAGTAAGCGAATTTAATGAAATTCTTAGGTTAAATCAGTATAATGTTATTGAATAGGAGGTATGTTATGAGTTATTTCTACACATTGAATAACGGTGTGAAAATCCCCGCGATTGGATTTGGAACTTGGCAGATACCGGAGGGGGAACTTGCTTACAATGCTACTTTGGCGGCTTTAAAGGCCGGATATCGTCATATTGATACGGCGATGGTTTATGGAAATGAAAAAAGCGTCGGCAGAGCACTTAAGGATTCCGGAATCAAACGCGAAGAAATTTTTGTAACAACAAAGCTTTCCGCAAACATCAAAGGTTATGAGGAAACTTTAGAAGAGTTTCGCAAGTCTTTGGAAAACCTTGGTTTGGATTACCTTGATCTTTATTTGATCCATAATGTAAAACCGTGGGGTGTGGATAGCGACGGCTATGATTACATGAATGCGAATATTGCTTCTTGGCAAGCTTTTGAAAAGCTTTATGAGGAAGGAAAAATCCGTTCAATCGGCGTTTCTAATTTTTTGCCCGGACATTTGAAGATTTTGATTGAAAATTCTAAAGTTAAACCGATGGTCAATCAGATCCGCCTGCATCCAGAACATATTCCGACCGAAAATATTTCTTTCTGCAATGAAAACGACATATTAATTGAAGCTTATTCGCCGCTTGCTACGGGTAAGATCTTAGCAGGCGAGAAATATGCGGAAATGGCGAAAAAATACGGTAAAAGTGTTGCTCAAATATTGATTCGGTGGAGTTATCAACAAGGATTCCTTCCCTTACCGAAATCGGTTAATGAAGACCGGATTATTGAAAATCTTGATATTTTTGATTTTGAACTTACTCCGGAAGATATGGACTATATCGGTAAGATTGTTTAATTTAAAGTTATAATTCTTACATTTAAAGCCAAAATACAAATAAAGTTAAAGAATTTATTAAAACATTGACAAATATCAATCAATTTTGTTAGAATAAGTTGTAGTTAAAAAAACATAAAAAATATAGGAGGAACAATGAAAAAGTTATTTTTCGTATTTGTTGCGGTTCTTAGTGTTTTTCTGCTTACTAGCTGTAAGAAAGAAGAAAATTATCCAATTGCGATGATTACCGATATTGGTGATATCGACGACAAATCCTTTAATCAAGGAACTTGGGAAGGTGTCAAAGAATATGCGGAAGAGTATGGAATCCCTCATAAGTATTATAAACCGACCGGTAAAGATACTGATTCCTATGTTGCCGCAATTGAACTTGCTATTTCCAATGGAGCAAAAATCGTTATTACACCGGGCTTCTTATTCGAAGGTGCAATTAATATTTGCCAGAAGGAACATCCGGATGTAAAATTTGTCTTAATTGACGGAAACCCGGCTAATGCTGAAGGTGGTTCGCTTGAAAAGAACACTTATTCGATTCTTTATGCGGAAGAAGAAGTTGGTTTCTTAGCTGGATATGCCGCTGTCTTAGAAGGGCATACAAAACTTGGTTTCATGGGCGGAATGGCTGTTCCTGCGGTTGTCAGATACGGACAAGGCTTTATCTTTGGTGCCAACGCTGCAGCTGAATTATTGGATGTTGATATTGTAATGCAATATCACTACACAGGTGACTTCGAAGCTAACAGCAAAAACCAAACCAGAGCAGCCGGAATGTACAATGAAGGCGTAACAATTATCTTTGCTTGCGGTGGTGCAGTCGGACAATCAGTTATGGCAGCAGCTCAAGCAAATAACGGCAAAGTTATTGGTGTTGACGTTGACCAAAGCGCAGAATCCGAAACAGTTATTACCTCTGCTACTAAAGGAATCGGAATTTCCGCTTACCGCGCTCTTGAATCATTCTTCGGAGGCGATTGGGAAGAAGAAGTTGGTGGCAAGTCAGTAATTCTCGATGCGGAAAAAGACGGTGTTGGTCTTATCATGGGCGAAAATGCTAGATTTACAAAATTCACAAAAGCTGAATATGATGAACTTTACCAAAACCTTGTTGACAAAGAGTTTAGTATTCCTTATGATCTAGAATTATCAAATAAGGAAGATGAAATTGTTGTTGCTAGAGTAACCGTTACAGTTGTTGGTAATTAAGCAAATTTTAAAGACTAAAACAGAATAAGAAAGGGATTTCCCTTTCTTATTCTTCAATAGAGAGAATATTTCGAAAGGATAAATGGTAGGTACTGTGAATTATATTATCGAGATGTTACACATTACCAAAGAATTTCCCGGAGTAAAAGCAAATGATGACGTAACCTTGCAATTACAAAAAGGCGAAGTTCATGCTTTGCTCGGCGAAAATGGGGCCGGAAAATCGACTTTGATGAGTGTCCTCTTCGGTCTTTACCAACCCGATTCCGGTGAAATTCGGAAAAACGGACAAGTAGTTCACATTAAAAATCCCAATGATGCCAATGAACTCGGTATCGGTATGGTTCATCAACATTTCAAACTTGTAGAAAACTTTACGGTTTTGGATAATATTATATTAGGTTTTGAACCGATGAAGGGGGTTTTTATTAATCGCGAAGAAGCGCGGAAAAAAGTGCTCGAACTCAGCGAAACATATAAACTACATATTAACCCCGATGCTTTAATAGAAGATATCAGTGTCGGTATGCAACAAAGAGTTGAAATCTTGAAGATGTTGTATCGGGAGAATGAAATCCTGATTTTTGACGAACCGACCGCGGTCCTCACACCCCAAGAAATAGATGAATTGATGGGAATCATGAGGAATTTGATTAAGGAAGGAAAGTCTATCATCTTTATTACCCATAAATTGAATGAAATCATGAAGATTTCTGATCGCTGTACTGTTTTAAGGCGCGGAAAATTAATCGGTACCGTTGAAACAAACAAAACATCAATTCCGGAACTTTCAAAAATGATGGTTGGAAGAGATGTGCAGTTTACAATTGAAAAAAAATTAGCAAAACCCAAGGAAGTGGTTCTTGCTGTGGAAGATTTATCTGTTATCTCCCCCTTAAGCAATAAACATGTTGTTGATGATGTCAGTTTTACTGTACGTAAAGGGGAAGTTGTTTGTATCGCGGGCATCGAAGGTAACGGTCAGTCAGAGTTAATTTATGCCATTACGGGAATGATGAAAACAGCAGCCGGAAGAGTCCTCTTACACGGTGAAGATGTCACCAATAAGAGCATCCGTTATCGAAACGACAACGGCATCAGCCATGTTCCCGAGGACCGTCATAAATACGGATTAATTTTAGATTATAATCTTGCATATAATCTCGCTTTAAAACAATATCATACGCCACGCTTTCAGAATTATGGTTTTCTGAAGTTGGATGCAATCAAAGCCTATGCTGAAAAACTGATTGAACAATACGATATCAGAAGCGGTCAAGGCGGTGTGACGATTGCCAGAAGCATGTCCGGAGGAAACCAACAAAAAGCGATCATCGCAAGAGAAATTGATAAGGGCTCCGATTTGCTTGTTGCCGTTCAAGTCACGCGCGGTCTTGACGTCGGTGCGATTGAATATATCCACAGTCAGATTTTAAAAGAACGCGATAACGGCAAAGCTGTTTTAATGGTTTCATTGGAGCTTGATGAAGTCTTAAGTTTAAGCGATCGCATCCTGGTAATGTACGAAGGAAAAATTGTTGCGGAACTGGATCCGAAATTAACGAACGAAGAGGAATTAGGCCTCTATATGACGGGAGGAAAGGCAGGAACTTATCATGGATGAGAACCGTATATTCTTAAATATTAAAAGCTTTTTTAAAGATCTTTCGAAGAAAAACGCTTTTAAAGTCTTTACTTCCGTTTTGATGTCAATTCTCTTCGGTCTATTGATTGGATTTTTGATACTCTTAATCTCCAATCCGGGCACTTCATTTCGGGCTTTAGGAGGTATCCTAGCCGGCGCATTTGGCGATCCAAAATCTGTTGGGGTCGGTATTGGCGATTTGCTTTATTATGCAACCCCAATTCTTTTGACCGGTCTTTCTGTCGGTTTTGCTTTTAAAACAGGGCTTTTTAATATCGGTGCTGCCGGTCAGTTTATGGTTGGCCAATATGCCGCTTTGGTAGTTGCTTTTTATGGAAGTGGGCTCGGACCTTTTCAATGGGTTGTCGCAATCCTTGCCGGTATTATTGCCGGTGCTTTATGGGGATTCATCCCGGGATTCTTTAAAGCGATTTTTAATGTCAACGAAGTCATAACTTCAATTATGTTTAACTATATCGGGATGTATTTAACTAATATTTTGATTAAAAGCGATAGAACAATTTTTGATATTACGAGGCATGAAACTCATCATATGAGTCGAGATGCTTTTATTCCTAAATTAGGGATGGACAAACTCTTTCCCGGTTCTCGGGCCGATATGGGTTTTCTGATTGCTGTTTTGATAGCAATTACCCTTTATTTAGTATTAAATAGAACAAAATTTGGATTTGAATTAAAAGGCGTTGGTTATAACCGTCACGCTGCCCGTTATGCAGGAATTAACGAAAAGAAGAGTATTATTTTATCGATGACTATTGCCGGTGCCCTAGCGGCATTAGGCGGGGCTTTAAAAATGTTAGCTCCGGGAACTCATTATGTCGGTAACACGCTTTCCGCTGAAGAAGTTCTAGCTTCGGAAGGATTTAACGGGATTCCGGTAGCCCTCTTGGGGCTCTCAAATCCGATTGGCATCATTTTTTCAGCTCTCTTTATTACCTATATTCAAAGGGGCGGTTTCTATGTTCAATCAATTGTCATGATTGAAATCATTGACATTATTACCGCAATCATTATTTACTTTAGCGCTTTTGCTTTGGCTTTCAGGATTTTTATTGCGAAAAGAGTGCAGAAGAAAAAGGCAGAAGCAGAGCTGGCAAATGAAAACAGTGAAGAAGTAGATATCATTCCTCTTCACAAAGATGAGGAGGTAAGAAATGAATAGCGTTTATTTTATTTTTCAACAATCCCTCTACTTTGTTATTCCTCTGTTAATCGTTGCTCTGGGAGGAATGTTCTCAGAAAAAAGCGGAATCTTCAATATCGCATTGGAAGGTATTATGATTGTCGGCGCTTTTTTCGGAATCTTGTTCATTAAACTGATGCAAGACGCAGGAGCATTTTCCTCAGCACCGCAATTATTATTTATCACGGCAATGATCGTTGCTGCTCTTTCGGGAATGCTCTATGCATCGCTGCTTGCTTTTGCTTCAATCAATATGAAAGCCGACCAAACAATCGGCGGTACGGCATTAAACCTGCTTGCTGCAGCTCTTGTTATCTACACAGCAAGAACAATTTCCGGTGTTAAACAAATCTATTTTACGCAAGTATTTCAAATAAAAAAGGTTCCTCTTTTGGGAGATATTCCTTTCATCGGAAATGTATTCTTTCAAAACGCATTTATCTCCACTTATATTGGAATCTTAATTTTAGTCTTAGCAATCATTGTTTTAAAGAAAACAAGATTCGGTTTGCGGCTCAGCGCCTGCGGTGAACATCCGCATGCTGCCCAATCGCTCGGAGTAAATGTTTATAGAATGCGTTGGTATGGAGTTTTAATCTCCGGCGCTCTCGGCGGACTCGGAGGCGTTGTTTATATTATTCCTTCGACCGTCAGTTTCGGTGGTACGGTCTCCGGTTATGGATTCTTAGCACTGGCTGTTATGATTTTTGGTCAATGGAAGCCGCTTCGGATTTTCTTTGCTGCGATGTTCTTCGGTCTCTTCTCTGCATTATCTTTCTCGTATGAAAGTTTTGCTTTCCTGAACAATTTGAAGATTCCTTACAAAGGCGATTTCTTCAAAATGATACCGTATATCGCAACAATGATTATCCTCGCTTTTACATCGAAAAAGTCCAGGGCACCGAAAGCGGGAGGGATTCCGTTCGATCCTGGCGCAAGATAAATCAAAGGGTGAAATTCACCCTTTTTTCCTTTGACAAAGTTCCATAATAATTGTTATAATAAATAAGCAGAATGCAGGTATAGTATAACGGTTATTATGCCGCCTTCCCAAGGCGGAGATGCGGGTTCGATTCCCGTTACTTGCTCCATATTTTAGATTGTTTGGTTTGATGCTAATAGACAAAAGTAAGTTAACGCTCTATTTATAGGATTTTTTGAGAAAGAATGAAGGGAGATTAGTATGAAAAAGTTTGTTTTAAGTTTAGTAACTTTTATATTAGGGATAATAGGAGTTCTATATTGTCTAATAAGTGGTACTGTATTAAAAAGGTTGTATACCCGTTCAGGTTTAACAGATAGCATAGAAGAATATACATATGCTCTTAGTTCACCTGCTATTATTGGATTGTTACTCTTTGGTTTGATTGCAATATTAGGATTAGTTTTTTCAATTTTACATGCTAGAAATAGGGAAAAGTAAGTAAAAATTTTGGTAGTTGAATCAATTTACATCTTCCAATTTTAAGAACTGACTGTAGTGCAATTAATTTTTAATAATAAAACGCTCACGGCAAAGGATGACCTTCTGATTCTCGTTTTTAACTTTAGCGAATAATTTGCAAAAAATAAAATGCCATCAGCCAAATTGACTAAAATCTAGTCAAATAGTTGCTGGCTATTTTTTTGATGTATTATTTTTAATTTTCCTTTAAAAATATGCTTATAACCTACCTTTCCTACAAATCTTTATATATATCATCTTGCTTTTTGTTAGCAACTTAATCAACCTAGTAGATTTTTATCCTGCTGGAACAGAGTTTTTCTATGTTGTTTTGTCTCTTGTTAGGTTAATGGTTGCCGTCTGGATGATTTTTACTATATATATAAAGAATTTAAATACAAAAAGTAAAGATTTTCTTAATTTGTTCAATATCTTAACATTTATTCACTTGTTTGCTGTTATCAGAACTGAAGGCATTTCAATATATTACATTTTTTATAGCCGAGTGAGAACTGATGGGATCCATTACTTTGCCTTTCCCGGCAATGTTTGTTTCATGCGTACATTGGTAGCTGTAGAATTATTAACTATAATTTTGTTGAACATATTTATAATGATAAAAAAACGTAAAAGATTGAATTCTAATTTAGGGCAGGCTGAAAATAGAAGAACATAATTTTTTGTTGCATGGTTTTACATAGAACGAAAAAAGGTCAAAAATCTCTTTTATCGTTTCCAAGCAAAAGTCAACTAGTTACTTGGGATAAGTGATTTTTGGTCTTTTTTAATTCTAGGTTTATAAAGTACAAAAAACATTTCGTAAAATTCAGTGGTATTACATGAAAAGGAGCTTTCATGAAGATTAATAAAAAATTTATTAATTTAATCAAGCATAGAGATAGTGAGGGCTTCGAGTTAGTTTACAATGAATTTTTTGATGTTTTGTACATCATTTAAAATAATTAAATCAAAAGATGATTCTTTGGATGTTGCTCTATAACGGTTATTATGCCGCCTTCCCAAGGCGGAGATGCGGGTTCGATACCCGTTACTTGCTCCTAAGAACGCACACATGGGTGTATTTTTTTAAAAAGGGTGTGAGTGGGCAGGGAAGTATAATTTATGTTTGAACTTTAAATTTTTTTCTAATAATTTAATACATAATAACAATTTTATGCTAACATTTACATGATTTCATTTTAGGAGTGCAGATGTTTTACTATAATATTTTGGCTTTATTTGTTGCTGTATATTTTTCTATAATTTTTCTTATGAAAAAATTTACGAAAAAGGAATTAACCAATTTTATTTTTATTGCAATAACATTTATATGTTACATAGCTTTAGTTGTTAAAGTGTTTTTTGATGTAGGATTTAATGATTGGAATTTTCAAAATACTTTACCAACTGCAAATGTAAGTCCATTTATGTTTTTTACGCTACCACTATATTATGTTTTACCAAAGAAAATAAAAAAATATTATTTATTATTGATAAGTTTATTGTCACTAGGAATGTTCTTTTCAGTAATTTTGGCTTGTATTCAAAGAATTTCTATTAATTATAGATTTATTCCTCATTTTCTACTTGATTATGTTTCACATTTGACACTATCTTTGTGGGGAGTATATTTGGTAAAATCAAAGCAAATTCAATTCGAAAAAAAAGATTGCCTTCTTGGGGGGAGTGTAATTATTGGTGTGTCTTTAATTATGCTGATAGTCAACACAATTTTTGACACCGCTTTTTTTGGATTAACATTCAACGATAATTACAATATTTACAATATAGTTTTGGTCAATAATCCTTATTTATCGGCATTAATATATGTTGTAGGGTTGTCTGTGACACTGCTTTTAGGATATTTCTTTCAAAAAATAATCAATAGAAAGCTTAGTAAATAAAGACATTTAGTTTTAGATTTAGTTCTGTATTTCCACCAGTAAAAACCAGTTCGAAATTAACAGAAGTAAAAAGTCTTTTGTAATCAATATAACTGAAGATTCTTTCAGGTTAAAGGTTACAAAAGAGCGATTAAAAAGGTAAAAAGTGACCTGATTTTATATTAGCCGACTGCCCAAATTCATATTGACATTTACAATTCTTAAAATCCTTTCAAATAATATAGAATGTGAAAAGCTAAACTAAACCTATAGAAGGTATTGTTATAAATATTTGCTATAATACCCCTATCAACTTTGGATAGGGATAATCTTAATTATATATTGGATTATGAGTCATATCGAAGATTAAAGTACGGCTTTTTAATAGAAGGTTTTTAGAATGACTAATTTTACTAAACACGCTAACAGCTACCTAATTAGGTGACTGTTGACCTGTTGTAGTCAAAAATAAGGCTATTATTAGGGCTCTTTTAATTTGTTAATCAACTTTTTACGATTACCTTACTTTCATAAATTCAGTAAACATTAGATTATATTAGAAAATGGTGCTAAAATAATGTAAAAGATATTAGATGATATCGATTATGCTAAATGGTGTAATTGCTATTAATATAGCATTATGATAAAATAGAACTAACAAACGAGGTGTTAAAAATGAAAAAACTATTGAAACGTTTTACTAAAATCGTTCTTATAGTAGTTTTTGCCTTAGTTTTAGTTGTCGCCATTACTTTAGGATATTTTACAATCGTAGAATATAATCCTAAAGATGTAGAGCCATTACTAATTAAAAATAATCTCGAAACTAAGGTTGAATTAGATCAAGACATATCTGTATTAACTTTTAATATCGGATATGCTGGACTTGGAAAAAATGAAGACTTTGTTTTAGATGGTGGGATGAAAAGTCGTCCTGATAGTAAAGATGTTGTAGAATCCTATTTAGATGGAATTAAAAGCTTATTAACATCACATCCATCAGACATATATATGTTACAAGAAGTTGATCTAGGTTCAAGAAGAAGTTATTTTATCGATGAATCTAATGAGATTGAAGAGTTATTGGGTAATAATTACAATTCGACTTTTGCCTATAACTATAACGCTAAATTTGTACCATTCCCAGTTTCTTTAACCAACTACTTAGGTAAAATTGAAAGTGGTATTTTAACTTTAACTAAATATCAAGTTAAGAGTAGTCATCGTTATCAACTTCCTGGAGCGTTTGCATGGCCAGTTAGAACCGTTAATTTAAAACGGGCGATGATGGTTAATGTCTTACCAATCAATAATAGTAGTAAAGAATTAATTGTTATTAACTTACATATGTCAGCATATGATGGTGATGGTTCATTACGCGCTCAAGAAATGGAAATGTTGAAAGAATTCTTAAATGAACAAGCAAGTCTTGGTAATTATGTTATTGTTGGTGGCGACTTTAATCAAACTTTCCCAGCAGCAAAAGGTGTCTATCCTGCTAAACCTGGATATTATGTAGCGTATCCAATCGATAATGATTTTTTACCAAGTGAATATAGATTTGCGATTGATATCACTAAACCTTCATGTCGTTTATTAAATGAGCCATATAATAAAACCAGTCCCAATACGCAATACTATATCATTGATGGCTTCATCGTTTCGAATAACATAAAGATTAATAAAGTCGAAACGATTGATCATGATTTCCAATATAGTGATCATAATCCAGTTTCTTTATTAATCCAATTACTTTCATAAATAAGCACAATCGAAGTCATCTCGTTTGGATTTAGGTTGGGGTCCTTCTTTTTGGCCAGTAGTTTGGGGATACAAAGATAAGAAGTAATAGAATGAATTCTAGTGGCAATATACATATTCTTTTAATTGAAACTTTATAACTAACGATTAATGCAAATGCATTAAAATTAAATTGTGAGTATTAGACAGATATACGCACGTTTAAGGCGTTTTAACAAGTTCATGTCTATTTCCTAAACTATAAAAAGAAGTATTTATTAATGGTGCGTAAAACCTTCAAAGGGTGTGTAATTGTATAAAAATAGGTAATCAAATCCAGATTAGAACAACAATGTTGATACAAGGTATCAACTTTTTATTTGCGATAAAAGGGAGAAAATCTCTATTATCGTATCTAAGAAAAAGTTTACAAGTTATTTAATTCATCTAAAATACAAGAAATATTTCGTAAAATTTAGTGTTTAAATTGTCTTGTTTTTGAAAGGACTTTATAAGTGCACGGAAAGGAGCTTTCATGAAGATAAATGAAAAATTTATTAATTTAATCAAGAATAGAGATAGTGAGGCCTTCGAGTTAGTTTACAATGAATTTTTTGATGTTTTGTTCTATACATCATTTAAAATAGTTAAATCAAAAGATGATGCTTTAGATGTTGCTCAAGATGTTTTTTATAAACTTTGGGAAAAGGCTGATGAATTAAGAAGTGATAATCATGGTTCTTTTGTAAGTTGGTTATTAACTGTTACAAGAAATATGTCCATAAATAGATTAAACCAAAATAAACGAATTGTTTATGATGAAGAAATTGTTATGCAATCTCCTAGTGAAAAGGATGATACCTTAATAAAATACAATGATTTCATAAATTTATGTAGTGGTTTAATTCCTGAAGAGGAAATCGACATTGTAATTTATCATGCTTACTATGGAAAAACATTCAAGGAGATTTCATTCATTCTTAATAAGCCTACAAGCACTATCTCTTCAAAATTTTATAGCTCTATTGAGAAAATTAGGGAGGTATTAAAATAATGAAAAAAAATATTATTAAGGATTATCTTGGTGATAGCTTAATGGTAAAACCTAAATTTAAGGATTTTATTGAAAAGAATAACATAGTTTTTGAGAAAGCGAAAGGAGATAAACTAATTAGAATCTTTAACAATAGTAAAATAAGACTTGCTTTATATACACTATTTATATTAGCTATTGGTGTTTTTTCGACGCTCTTTATTTCAAATTTTTATACTGATAAAAGTACAGGAGATATTAGTCCGACTAAAAATGTCGAGTTACTACTAGATGAGGGTAAAATTGATAAGTTTATTGCTTTTGGTCCAGATCGAGCAACCAATTTATTTACTAGTGATCTGATATTAAAATCTAATATTATCTCGGATTCTGATAAAGATGTTTTGAGAAATTATGAAAAAAATGAATATCCGAATCTCTTCTATAATCTTTATTTTGGTATTAAAGATGGAAAAGATGTGGTCTGCTTACACCATTTAGGAAAACCTTATAATATTATAGTTTTTGAAAGTGATTTGGATTATAGCTTTCAAAGTATTGTCGAAGAGTTTGAGCTTCAAAGTGGTATTACTCTTTCTGATGATTTCCTAAATTCTAGCGAGTTAGATTCAATGAACAAACAAATGGGTGGCATAGTTATATCGTTTAATGAGGTTGATAGTATATTTGAACCTTTCTTTATAGCTTTTATTGATGGTAAGACTTATCTGGTTTCAAAGTGAAATCAATTAATGGGAGAAAAACGTATTTATTTTTGAATGAATTTATCTAAAGCTAGGGTATGGGTGCATTATTTCTAAAATGAATTCAAAGTAGGAACGAAATCGTTCCTACTTTTATAAATATTACTTGATATTTGAAATTTAGTGGGGCTCAATAATTGTTTAACGGACTTTAAAAATAAAAATATTAATAATTCCTTTACTTTTCAATAGTCAAATAATTAATCTTTAATCAATCCTTTATAAAATGCCTATGTTTATACTTAAAGCGGTTCTTTTCATATTTTGGCCTTTTATTTTTTCGCTAAAAAGGAGAATTTTTGGTATAATATAAAAAGTAGAAAGAGGTGTTTTATGAAGAATGTTAAGACAGGAATTATTTTTGATCTCGATGGTACATTATTAGATACGCTTGATGATTTGCATGCGTGTGTTAACTACGCGTTAAAAAATTTTAATTACCCTTTAAGAACGAAAGCAGAAATCAGAAGTTTTGTCGGTAATGGTATTAAGTTGTTGGTTAAGCGTGCCTTGCCGAAAGATGTTGATGATAAGAAATTTCAGGAAGTATTTCAATTGTTTCAGGAATACTATACGGCTAACCTAAATAACCATACCAAATTCTATCCGGGAATTATGCCTTTGCTTGCTGAGTTAAGGAAGTTAAATATTTCCTTAGGTTTGGTTTCGAATAAATTTCAAGAAGGTGTTGACAAATTAGCTCAGGAATTCTTTGCTGAATATATTACCGTTGCGGTCGGTACACGTCCGGATTTGAAAAGTAAACCTGCTCCCGATGCGGTAAATTATGTTTTAAGGGAACTAAGATTAAATAAAGATACTGATTTATTATTTTATGTCGGTGATTCTGATGTTGATATCGAAACCGCAAGAGCAGCACAAATACCTGTTATCAGTGTTACATGGGGCTTTAAAAAAAGGGGGTTTTTAGAAGCTTTGGGGCCGGATTATTTGGTTGATAATCCTGAAGAAATCTTAGAGATTATTAGGGAAGCAAAAAATAATTGACAAAATTTGCTAATAAATATGTCCCATCCGCCGTCTTTTGTGATATAATTTAAATAATTGTAGAATATTTCTAAAAATGACTGATCGGAGCAAGGAATGAAAAAATCTTTTTTTAAGAATGTCATTAAAAATGGAACTCTAGGTTATGTTTACCAGAAATTAATTTACGATGAAGAAAACACTTTGCAAGATTTGCTTTTTCTAGATGCTAATGGCATCTTTGAGAAGATCATTAATCTCGATTTGAAGAAAATGGTCAAAAGAAGAGCAACGATGTTGGGGGAAGAGTCTAAATATTATCTGAAGACGCTTAAGGAGGCTTTACTGGAAGCTAGGGGCACGGTTACAAAGAATAATCCAAAATATTTTTCCACAACCAAGAAGAATTATGACCTGCAATTTTATATGCCGAAGCCCCATTATTTGGTTACGCTTTTCATTGAAATTGCGAATATCAATGATCCTTTGCTTGATACCAGCGGTCGCTATCGGACTATGGTTCATAATATGAATGACTGTCTTTGGATTCTTGATAAGAATTTAAAATTCTCTTATATCAGTCCTTCCAGCCAAAAAGTTTTTGGTTATACTCCCGAAGAAATAATGATTCTTTCCTATGATAAGTTTATGACGAAGGAATCGTTTGAGCGGATTACTCAAGCTTTTAACGATTTTAACTTTGAAAAATTGAATTTGGGTAGAGATCAAGCAATCACCATTGATATTACTCACATCCGCAAAGACGGTAAAGAAGTGATTGTTGAACATAGGATTCAGCTTTTGATTGATGAAGATGATAATGTTCAAGGATTGATGGGTATTGCTCGCGATGTTACGGAGTGGATGGAAGCCAAAGAAAAAATAAGAAAAAACAAAGACCAATTACATTTAATTTTGAATTCGACCGCCGAGGGCATTTTTGGAATTGATTTGGAAGGTTATTGCACTTTCTGCAACCAATCATTTTTAAGGATCTTTGGTTATGAAAGTCAGGATGAACTTTTAGGCAAGAATATAACTTCTCTGTTTTATTATGATGATGACAATTGGATTAAAAAGATATATGAAAATGAGATTAGGGATTTTGTAGAAAGGGAAATATTTCGAAGAAAAGACAACAGCACTTTTATCGGCGAATATTTTGCTTTTCCTCAATACCATAACGGGAAGATTGTCGGTGCGGTCGTTACTTTCTTAGATATTACCAAACGTATCAAAGTCGAAGAAGAACTTAGAGAAACCGAGCGCAGCAAATCAGTTTTGTTACAAAACCTGCCGGGTATGGCATACCGTTGCCAATTTGACCGCAGTTGGACAATGCAATTTGTTTCCGACGGTTGTTTCGAGCTGACCGGATATAAACCCGAAAGTTTGGTTTACAATCGTGACTTGTCTTATAATGACATCATTAAACCGGAATACAGACAACAGCTCTGGGATGCATGGTGCGAAGCCATTGAGCAGGAAAAATCTTTTCGTCACGAATATATTATTATTACCGCCGAAGGTCAGAAAAAGTGGGTTTTAGAACAAGGACAAGCAATCTATAATATCTTAGGTGAAGTCGAAGCTTTGGAAGGTTTGGTTATTGATATTAGCGATCAAAAAGAAAAGCAACGCGAAATCGAATACCTAAGTTATCACGATAGCTTAACCGGAATTTATAACCGGATCTATTTTGATCAGCAAGTACAAATCTATGACAATCCGGAATATTATCCTTTATCAATTATCGTTGGCGATATTAATGGGCTGAAGTTTTTAAATGATGCTATCGGTCATCAAGAAGGGGATAAGATTATTCAAACGGCAGCAAATTTGTTACAAAAAAGCTTAAAGGAAGAACATATTCTGGCGCGGACGGGCGGAGATGAATTTGGTATTCTGCTTCCGAAAACGAATATTGCTCAAGCTCATGAAGCAATGCTTAAAATTCAAAACATCATTAACGAACATAATAAAAGCATTTCCGAAGATGATTATCAGATTAATTTAGCTTTGGGTTACGGTACGAAAGACAAACCGGAAAAGGAGTTTGCTTCGATTTATAAGACCGCGGAAGACCATATGTATAAACGCAAACTCTTACAAAGAGAAAGTTCGCACAGTTCGATTATATCTTCGATTACCGCAACGATGTATGCGAAAAGTCAGGAAACGGAAGAACATGCTGAGCGAATTAAAAATCTTGCACAAATGGTTGGTAAGGAAATCGGTCTTCCCCAAGAAAAACTTGATGAGTTGGCGTTGCTTGCAACCTTACATGATATCGGCAAAGTCGGTATTGATGAGAAAATCTTAAACAAACCGGGCAAACTGAGTAAAGAAGAATGGAAAGAGATGAAAAAACATCCGGAAATCGGCTACAGGATTGCGATGGCTTCTCCTGAGTTAATGACGGTTGCGGAATATATTTTAGCGCATCATGAAAGATGGGATGGAAAAGGTTATCCGCGCGGGCTGAAAGGGGAAGAAATACCCTTGCTTGCAAGAATTATAGCGATTACGGATGCATATGATGCAATGATGTCGGACCGCCCCTACCGGAAAGCAATCTCAAAAGAAGAAGCCTTGGCGGAAATTAAAGCAAATGCCGGCACGCAATTTGACCCGAAGTTTGCTGAGTTTTTTGTAAAACTAATGTCTGAAGATGTTGATCTCGGTGATTTGCTTATAAGCTGATCACTTTTCTTTTTCCCGTGTAAGTTGACAAAAATTTACTCCTTGTTTATAATAATAATGATTAATTAAATATTATGGGGTAGGTATGAACATATTAGTTACCTTAAATAAAAAATATTTACAGCAACTAGAAGTGATGATTCACTCGATGCTTTTATCTAATAAAAATGTTCACTTTGTTTTTTATGTTATTTCTAAAGAATTAACGCAAAAAGATGTTGATGACCTAAAGAAACGGATTAATAATGAATTGGTTAGTCTTGAACTTCTTTATTTTGATGATTCGCTTTTAGTTGGCGCTCCCACTTCTTCCCGATATCCTCTTGAAATCTATTATCGACTTTTTGCTGCGAAGGTATTACCAAAGACGGTTGAAAAGATTCTTTATCTAGATCCGGATATCGTTATCATCAATAGTTTGGAAGAACTTTATAATACTGATTTTGAGGGCGCTTATTTTATCGGGGCGACACATGTGCGCGGTCTATTGCGTCGCTTTAATAAATTGAGGATGAATGCGAAAAAGGATGCGCCGTATATCAATACCGGCGTAATGATGTTGAATATTAAATTGCTTCGCCAAGAACAGAATGTTCAGGATGTTTATGATTATATTACGAAATACAAGTTTTTCTTAACGCTTCCAGATCAGGATATTATTTTTGGGCTTTATGGCGATAAAGTTAAATTGGTCGATTATATGATTTATAACTTAAGCGACCGGATTTTAAGCAGAGAGAACTTTATTACCAAGAAATATGATTTGGATTGGGTTCGGGAGAATACCGTTGTGATTCATTATTGTGGCCGAAATAAACCTTGGAAACCGAAGTACCGTGGTGTTTTAGATGTTTTCTATAAAGAAATTGAAGCAAAAATCAATGTCTTTGAAATAAGCAGGTAATTTACCTGCTTTTTCAGTCTGAAAAATGCATTGTCTTTCAAAATATTTGTGGTATAATCGTCTTAAACAGGGCAAAGGAGTTGAGTATGAAAAACAAAATCAAACTTTATGGTTTTAATAATCTCACAAAAACTTTAAGTTTTAATATTTATGATATTTGTTATACAAGGGATGATTCGGAGCGGCTTGCTTATGTGGAATATATTGACCAAGAATATAATAGTGAAAGATTAACAAAGATTTTAGAAGAAGTCGCTAAGATTATTAATGCCAAGATTTTAAATGTCGCTTCCCAAGACTATGAGCCTCAAGGCGCAAGCGTTACGATTATGATTGCGGAAGAGGAGATTAGAAAAGGTGAAAAATGTGACTTGGTAACTCATTTAAACAAGAGTCATCTCACGGTCCATACCTATCCGGAAACACATCCCGACAATAATGTCAGCACTTTTAGGGTTGACATCGATGTTTCCACTTGTGGTGAGATTTCCCCTTTAAAAGCTTTGAATACATTAATTGAAAGTTTTGATTCTGATATTATCATTATGGATTATCGGATCCGCGGTTTTACAAGAGATCTTGGCGGCATGAAACATTATCTTGATCACAACATTAATTCCATTCAAGATTTCATCAATAAAGAAATCTTAGATAATTATACAACTTATGATGTCAATCTTGCTCATACTAATATTTTTCATACCAAGATGATGTTGAATAAATTTATTCTTGATAATTATCTTTTTAAGATTGATGCAGAAACCCTGAGCGAGAATGAAAAAGAATTTATCAAACAAGAAATTAACCAAGAAATGGTTGAAATATATTATGGAATGAATATTCCGAAAATGAAGTAGGTGGTAATATGAAATGGTTTACTGAATATTGGACCGATAATGTAAAATTCTCAATCAGAATTAAAAAATTGGTTTATACAAAGGAAACTAAATTTCAAAAACTAGAAATCTATGATTCCTATGAATTCGGACGCTTTCTGACCTTAGACGGTTATATGATGGTAAATGAAAAAGATGAATTCATTTATCACGAGATGATTGTTCATGTACCGATGAATGTAAAACCAAATGTCAAGAATGTTTTGGTAATCGGCGGCGGTGACGGCGGTACCGTAAGGGAACTACTGCGCTACAATGATCTAGAAAGCATTGATATGGTTGAAATAGACGAAGAAGTTGTAAGAGCCTGTCAAGAATTTTTACCACTAATCGCCCATAAGCTAAATGATTCGAAAGTGAATTTAATTTTTGCGGACGGTATTGAATATGTCGCCACAACAGAAAAAAGCTATGATTTAATTATTGTTGACTCGACCGATCCAATCGGTCCGGGTGCTTCCCTTTATAAAAACCAATTCTATAAGGATTGTTATCGGATATTAACGGAAGACGGTATTTTAGTAAATCAACATGAGAGTCCTTATTTTGATGATACCAGAAGCGAAATGAAGAAAATTAACAAAAAACTAAGGGCCATCTTTCCGCTCGCAACTGTTTACCAAGCATTCATACCTACTTATCCAAGCGGTCATTGGCTTTTTGGTTTCGCTTCCAAAAAGTTTACTCCGGATTATAGAGGCAATACAGATTTGCTAGCTAAACTTAAATTGCGCTATTACAATCAAGAAGTTCATAAAGGTTCCTTTGCTTTACCGAATTATGTTAAAGAAGAATTACGATAATATGCATTATGTTTATATCTTAAGATGCAAAGACGGAACCCTTTATACCGGATGGACAATTAATTTAGAAAATCGTCTCGAATGTCATAATGCCGGCCACGGCGCAAAATATACAAAACCGCGGTTGCCGGTAGAACTGGTTTATTATGAAGAATTTACTTCAAAAAGTGAGGCTTTAAAGAGGGAAGCTGAACTTAAAAAAATAACAAGAAGAGAAAAACTAAAACTAATAGAGAAAAATCTGACCAGAGAAAAAAGTGCAGGTGCGGTTGTTTATTATAAAGAAAATAATAATTTCGTTTTTTTGATTGAAAAGATGAAACTCGGTCATTATTCGTTACCGAAAGGACACATGGAAAAGGGCGAGACAGAAGCAGAAACTGCGCTCCGCGAAATCAAAGAGGAAACAAACTTGAATGTAAAAGTAGATACGGGTTTTAGAAAAGTGATTTCTTACTTTCCGTATCAAGGTGTTAGAAAAGAGGTTGTCTTTTTTGTTGCGGAAGCGAAAGATAAAAGTTTTATTAAACAAGAAGAAGAAATTGCGGAATTATTTTGGCTCTGTTTTGAAGAAGCATTAAATTTACTTACCTTTAAATCTGATCAAGAAGTTCTTGAAGAAGCGCTGTATTATTTAAAAAGCCAGCAATAATTTGCTGGCATTAATTTTATTTTATTGTGTTAAATAAGTTTTATGGTAAAATATACATTAGAAATATAGAGGGGAAAGGTTATGGATATTAAGATTTCTTTGAAAGATGTTGTCCTGGAAACCGAAAGGTTGATTTTGCTTGCTTGGCAAGAAAGCGATTTGGATGATTTTTTCGAATATGCTTCTGTTCCCGGTGTCGGCGAAATGGCAGGTTGGAATCATCACGAATCAATTGAATATTCAAAACGGGTTTTAGAATCCTTTATTGAAAATGACAATGTTTTCGCAATCGCTTCTAAAGAAAACAAGAAAGTAATCGGTTCTTTAGGTATACATTCATCCTGGGCTAATGAGGAAGAAGAATTAAAAGATTTAAAAGTTCAAGAAATCGGTTATGTTTTAGCAAAGGATTTTTGGGGACGGGGTTTGATGGTTGAAGCCGTAAGGAAGGTAATTGATTTTTGTTTTAATGATTTAAAGTTAGACGCACTTACCGCCAGTCATTTTTCCTTCAATAGCCAATCGAAACGAGTAATTGAAAAATGCGGTTTTAAATACTATAAGATAATCAGTCGTTATGTAAAACAACAAAACAAAACTTATGATAGTTTAAGATATATCCTTTTTAGAAACAATTAATTATTTCCTGCAGTATAAGATAATATTAACAGAGAGGTAGAAGAACCATGAATACTATAAAGATGATTTTCTTGTTGATTTCTATTCTTTTCCTACTTATAGGATGTAAAGAACCGGTTACTTTGGTATTGATTGAACCGGATTTAACCACTACTACCGAGGCTTTTGATCTTGAGGAATTTGATTTAACTAAAATAAAAATCATTTTAAATTATAGTGATGAAAGTAAAGAAACAATTTCCTTGACTGAAGAGATGCTCAGTTCGCCGGACTTGTTTTTATTACAAACTGCCGGTTTCCATGAAGTAACCGTAAAATACAAGGATCTGGAAACCAAACTTACAATTAAACTTGAAGAAAATCCTGTTAAGAAAAAACTTCTCGAAATCTACCAGAAGTTGGTTAGGAGTACTTCCTATCAAGAAAGTTATAAAGATTGGCTTGCTTCTTTAAACATAGCTCCCGGATTAAAGATTGTTGATGCAATTATTAATCAAAATCGAGAGATTATAATCACTTTAGCGGACGGAAGTAAAATTAGTGGCGGAATCTTGAAACCTGCAGAGGGTACCGGTGCAGTTAATGTTTTTACAATCAACGATACGCACGGAGAATTTTTTACCGATGAAAATCCGGGACTTGATAAGGTTAGTTCGGTAATAAAGGCGCTTGAAGAAGACTACGGGAAACATATTAAGATTGCTACCGGTGATATCTTTCAGGGAAGTTATGTTTCAAATATCAATTTTGGCTTACCGCTAATTGATGCTTTAAACCTAATGGAATTTGATGCTCTTGTTCTTGGAAATCATGAATTCGACTGGGGTCTTGATAAAATCGCTGCTTTTGCGGATGGGGACCCTGACAATGGCGAAGCTGATTTTCCCTTTTTAGCTGCCAATATCGTTGATAAAGTTTCCCAAGCTAAGCTTCCTTGGACAGAAGATTATGTGATTGTAGAAAAGAATGGCTATAAGGCCGGAATTATCGGGGTTATTGGTGAAACCCTAAAAAGCTCAATAACTTTCGATAGGGTAAAAGATTATGATTTTTTAGATCCTTATCCGCTTGTCTTGAAACATTCTAAAAGTTTAAGAGAAGAGTATGGTTGCGATCTTGTTCTTGTTGCGACCCATAATTACAATCAAGATGAAATTAATAGCTATCTGGCGCTACCTGCTTCGAGTCGAATTGACGGGATAATTACTGCGCACACGCACCAAATGATAAATGAAAGCATTCCCCGCGAAGACGGGTACCAGCTTCCGATTATCCAATGTGATGATAAAAATGAAACCGTGGGTCAATTATTGATTCAAATGGATGAAGATAATAATCCCGTAAAAGCGACAATTAAACATTATTATCCCCAAAGTTATCCCAGTGATCAAGGTTTCTTAAAATTAGTAACAAAGTATTCAAAAGATATTGATGAAGGGAATCGGGTAGTCGGTTATACTCCGGAAGCACTTTTCCAAAATCGAATTGGTCTGGAAACAACAAACGCTATGAAGGAAAAATATGCTGTCGATGTTGCTTTTATCAATACGGCCGGAGTTCGTGGTGAAATCAAAGTCGGAAATATTCGGATCCGTGATATCTATGAAGTCTTCCCTTTTGATAATAAAATAATATTAACCTCAATCAGAGGCGATAATTTGAAAAGTTTATATGAAGACCAAAGCAAGTATCTTTTTTTTGATCAATGGTTTAACCCTTGGGAAATTAATGATTATCACTATTATGATATCGCAACGATTGACTTTGTTTATACAAGCGAATATTATCAAACTTACTTCTATGGAAGTTCAAGAGAAGACCGGGAATATATGCGTGCTGTCTTCATCGAGTATTTAGAAAGCTTTTAAAATGATTGACTTAAAAGAAAAAAGGGACTGTAAAGAAATAATTTTTTAACAGCCCTATATAAGAGAAAAAGCTAAGGGTTAATCAGGTTTTGTCTGATTTCCTTAGCTTTTGTTTTTCTTTCTCTCATTTCTTGTGATAAA
>DUTX01000019.1 GCA_012841865.1 Acholeplasmataceae bacterium
ATTTGCATCGCAACAGGAAGAGCGAGATTTATGCTTTACTCGATTAAAGAAATTCTCCCTTTAGTAAACTATTTTATTTTAATTAACGGCCGTTATATTTTAGACGGCAAACAAGTTGTTTTTGAAGATCCGATGTCAAAGCCACAACTTTCTAAGGTTGTAAAAGACCTGGATGATTTAAAAGTCACCTATGGCTTTCAAGGAATTGACGATGAAGGGATCTCGAATATTGATGCGGATGTAATGAAGTTTTTCGAAGAACTGAGTATGGATCTTCCCCCATTAAATAAAGACTATTACTTAGAAAAAAATGTTTACCAAGCTTGGTGTTTTTGTACAGAAGAGATTGCGGAAATTTTAAGGAAAAAGCATCCTAGATTACAATTTGTCAGATGGCTTCATGTCGGCTATGATATCTTACCGATAGGGTCATCAAAGAGTATCGGTATGAGAAAACTTGCAGAGCATTTAAAAATAGATGTAAAAGATATTGTTGCTTTCGGCGACGGCGATAATGACTATGAACTAATCAGAGATGCGGGGCTTGGTATCGCAATGGGAAATGGAACCGAAAAAGTCAAGGCAGTTGCTGACTATGTGACAGAATCCGTCGCTGATGACGGCATCTTTTCCGCACTAAAACATTTTGGCTTCATTTAATGACAAAATATCTTAGATGTAAGATGTTAGAATAATATGGGGGTTTTTAGATGGTTTTTATTTTTGCTTTGTTTTTAATATCTTGGCTTCTTTACCTGGTCTTTTACTTTAAACTAAATCGTACCCAAGTTTTTCTTTTAAAAATGCTAACAAGCATATTCTTATTGCTGTTTGGAATTATAACTTGTTTTCGCTCCAAAAGTCCTGAATATGCATTGATAATTGTTTTAGGACTTGGTTTCGGAGTCGGCGGAGATTTCTTTTTAGGTATGCAAAGGGTTGACCGAAAACGCAAACAATTGCATCTAATGCTGGGCATCTTGGCATTTTTTTGTGGGCATATCTTTTATTTGCTGGCTTTTCAAAAATATGCTGAACTTCCCTATTACATATATTTTCCGATTGCAATTATTATCATGCTGCTATCTTGGTTTTTTATTCGTTTTCAAAAAATCGAACTTAGGAAAGTAAAATATTTAAGTTATGCTTATCTCTTTATTTCGGCTTTGTTTTTGACTTTTGCTTTCGGAACTTTCAAAAACGGAATTAAACCTTTCAGCTTTTTTGTTGCGTTCGGAGCTCTTTCCTTTTCTGCTTCGGATTACGTTCTTTCCTTTCTTTATTTTCGGAGTGTAAAAAGATACAAAACTTTGAAATACATTAATATTATTCTTTATTATCTAGGACAGCTATTAATCAGTGCCAGCATGTTATTTGTTTAAGAAAAAGAGGCTTAATCGCCTCTTTTATTCTTCCTGACCGAAAACAATCGGAGTACTGTATTCAGGGATAAAGAAAGGATTAATCTTATCGATCCTATCAATGAATAGAACACCATTTAAGTGGTCATATTCATGTTGAAATACGAGAGCAAGAAAATCTTCCAAAGAAATCACTTTTTGGCTCAAGGCTTTTGTTTTAAAGTCATATAAGTAAGTGCGGACTTTAACTCGACGCGAGCGATGTACCAAACCCGGAACTTCACGGTCAACCGATAGGCAACCTTCACCGTTCGGTAAATAAACCGTTTCGACCGCTTCGGAGATTATCTTTGGATTTACAAAGCCGTAATGGAATTTTTGGCCTTTTTCATTATAAGCAAGTATTACAATTATCTTTTTTAAGACTCCGAGCTGAACCGCAGAAAGTCCGACTCCCGGCCTGATTCCAGAAGCTTCCGCCTTTTCCTCGTCATAACCGACAACAAGGTATTCGTTCATCGCTTCTAGTAAACTTATATCTTCTTCCGTTAAAGGAATAATAACATCCTCTGACTTTTGTCTTAGTCTCGGATCATCTTCTTTTATAATATCTTTATATGTTAGCATAATTACCTCACGAAAAAATTTTAACACAAAAGTCCTTAAAATGCAATAAAAAGGAGCTCCTCGCTCCTTTTCGATATGTTATCTAAATATTATTTAGAAACGGCCGAATCCTGCAGATCCGATTATTACTAATAAGATGAATAATACAAGAATCAATGCATAACCGTATCCTCCGCCAAAACCGAAGGATCCGCAGCCGCCGAAACCGCCACAGCCGCCAAAACTTCCATAGGTACCGTACATAATTGTGCCTCCTTCCATTTATTATTCACTTCATAATATGACATTAGTAACATTAACAACCGTGTAATAACCTATATTAATATATCTTTATGAAATACTTTTCTTGTGTTAAAATATAAGTATGAAAAACAAAGAGAGTACAAAAACATATGATATCGATTACGATATGTTTACTGTAGAAGAGATTGTGAAGATTGTTAATTTTTTTAAATTGATTGAAGGATCAAAAACCAAAAAGATCGATAAAGATATATTAAAAAGAAATTATAACGAGTATCGCAACATTATTAACAACATTGCCCTTGAGAAGAAATATGACAAAATGTTGTTTAAAAAATGCGGGGTTTCCATTTATCGAATTATTAAGAATCTACATTGAATATTCGTCGGGAATTTTCATTTCGTCACCGACTGAATAATCAGAGTTATCACGGATTCGAAGATAATTTTCTAAGCGTGTGACCCGACGGGCAAGGTTGCTGATACGTCTGCGGTTTTCATTAATTTCAAACTGCAGTCTGTCAAATTGCATATTCGGATAAAGCGAACTTTGGTTGCTCATTTGCTCGCCCATTTGTGCCTCCGAAAAAAGACCTTGGTCGTAGTAGTTTTGTTGAGGCATTCCCTGACCCATATTAGGCCCCGCAAACATGCCGCCGGGGATCGCCCCGCGAGCCCTTCTGGAAGGTCTAAACATTTACATCCTCCTTTTCTAATTTATAATATGGCAGTTTCTCTTAAAAGGTGATTATTATGCGTTTAGATAAATTCATTTCATATGCCTTAAATGTTACTAGGTCCGAAGCAAAAAATCTGATTCGAAAAGGTGAGATTTATGTAAACGAAACCATTATTCAAAAAAGTGATTTTACTCTTGATTTAAATCAGGACGAAGTTTATTTTCAAGAAAAAGTACTCAATTATCAAGAATTTGTTTATTTAATGTTGAATAAACCGGCCGGCTTTGTTTCTTCTCGGAAAGATGAAACTTATCCTTCCGTACTCAATCTTATTTCAGGTTATGAAAAGTATAAGCTTTTTATTGCCGGAAGGCTTGATGCCGATTCGGAAGGGTTGCTTTTAGTCACAAATGACGGCGCCTTAACGCACCGGCTTACGAGTCCTAATTATCACTACCCCAAAAAATATTATGGTCAGGTAAACGGTGAATTTTCGGATTCCGACCGCGAACTTTTTCAGAAGGGAATGTGGCTTGAAGACGGTAAAGGAAATGATTATTTTACAAAACCAGCAAAGCTTGAAATCTGTTCCCGAAATGAAGCCTTTATAACCATTTATGAAGGAAAATTTCATCAAGTAAAAAGGATGTGCGAGCATGTAGGGAAAGAGGTTTTCCGCTTGGTTCGGACAGCAATCGGGCCCTTAGAATTGGATTTAGAGCTTAAATCTGGTGAATTTCGGCCTTTAAGCAGGAAAGAAATTGAAATCTTGAAAAAATGACTCACATAATTTGCCTAATGGTAATAAATTATAGTGAGGTGGCAGAATGAATTCACGATTAGAAGAGTTCCGAGAATTTGTAAACCGATATCCTAAACTGCGTGATGAGGTAAGAAACGGAACGAGAACTTGGCAGAATATTTATGAGGAATGGGTTTTATACGGCGAAAACAATCCCGCTTGGCAAACTTATCGTGATGATTCAAGGCAGGGGCCGATAAATCGTGACGGTAATAATCTGAACCTCAATTTAGACAGTATCAGAAATGTTGTCGGCGCATTGCAAAGAATTAACCCGGATAGTATATATCGCACTTTAAACACGGTACAAAAAGTAATTCAAATTTTTCAAAGTTTTGGCGGCAAAAACAAAGCGACTCAATATATCCGCTCTCCTTATGACGAATGGTGGGATTAGATGCGCGATGAAATAATTTTAAAGCTTTATGCTAATGAACAATATTTGGATTACCTGCGCCGTCATCCGAAGTGGTACTATTTTCTTGACCTTGATCCGCAATATTTTTCGGAATTCGAAAGAGTTGTAAAAAAGGCGTTGAAACTGACGACTTCCGACCGCTTGGAAACATTAAAGAATCAAGTGAACTTTGCAGGCTCTTTGATTAAATATTTAGCCTCTCAATAAACTGTTAAGCAATTTTGCTTGACAGTGTTTTTTTATTGTGGTATAATCACATGTACAAAAAAGGAGGAAAATATATGGCAGTAAAATTAAGATTGCAAAGATTCGGTGCCAAAAAGCGTCCTTATTATAGAATTGTTGCCGCAGATTCGAAAGCACCTCGCGACGGACGCTTTATTGAAATCATCGGAACATATCATCCGATTGAAAAAGATAATATTTTAAAGATCGACGAAGAAAAGGCTTTAAATTGGCTTAATAACGGCGCACAACCAACTGACACCGTAAGAAGTTTACTTTCCAGAATGGGCATTATGGAAAAATTTGCGAAAAGGAATAAAAGGTAATGAATACAATGAATTTTGAAAAACTAGTCAATGATTTAGTATTACCCTTGGTTGTTCATCCAGAAGATATGGTTGTAAAAACATTTTCTGAAGAAGATGACATAATTATGATTCAAGTAATGGTTCATGCTGAAGACCTTGGTCGCGTTATCGGTAAAAAAGGTCGCGTTATTAATGCGGTCAGAACAATCGCCTATGCTTGCGGCGCTCGTCACGGTAAGAAAATTGAAATTTCTGTTGATTCATTTTAGTTAGCATTAAGCTAACTTTTTTTATTGCTTTTTTTATTTCCCTAGGTTATAATTATGAATGCTTGAACAAATGTTCAAAAGATAAAGGTGATGATTATGAATAGAGTTGTTGAAAGAAGTGTGAGCATATTAAAAGCCCTTGGTGATCTTACCCGCTTTCGAATCATTAAACTGCTTTCGGAAACAGAATATTCTGTTTCTGATATCGCACGCGAGCTTAATATGACTCAATCCGCCATTTCACATCAATTAAAAGTCCTGAAAGATAATGAACTTGTAAAAAGTGAAAGAAGAGGAAAAGAAGTATTTTACAGTTTGTATGACGATCATGTTGAAGTGATTCTAGAACAAATCTGTAATCATGCTTCCCACGGAAAATATGAATAGCCTGAAGAAAGAATTTTATCTGGAAAATATTAATGAAGAGCAAATCAGAAGCATAGAAACTGATTTGAATAACCGCTTTAAGAACGGCGAATTTTACTTTGTTCCGGAAGATTCCGTTCTTTATGTCGACTTTTTCAACTCGGAAACCGTTGAAATTGATACTGATTTAATTAAATCGATTATTAAAAACGTAAATCCGGAAGTTGATATCTACGAAGTTAAAGCCCAACCGATTTACAGGAAGGTTTTAATTTTAGAGAATTTAGATTGTGCAAACTGTGCAGCAAAAATTGAGCGGATTGCGAAAAGAAATTTTGTCCATGAACTAATCGTGGTCGATTTTGCTTCGACACGGTTTATAATCGAAACATCCGATAAAGATTTAATTGCTAATCTTGAAAAAAGAGTTGAAGAAATTGTTGGCAGCGTCGATGCCGGCATTAAAGTAATAAAAATCGAAGATAAAAAAAGGAACATTGATTTTAATCTGAAACTTGATCGCGCCAGAGTTTCTTATTTCATTACGGGTGTTATAATTTTTTTGATTGGTTTTACAATTAAAACTTTGATGAATCAAATGGCAAGGTTTGAAGATTCTTTTATTCAAAAAGCAATCATCTATGTTACCTACGTTTCCGCATACACCTTGATTGCAGGCGATGTTCTTTACGCTGCCTTTAAGAATATTAAATCCGGCCGAATTTTTGATGAAAAGTTCTTAATGAGCTTAGCAACCATAACCGCGCTTCTTATCCAGTATTATGACGAAGCGATTTTTGTTATGCTCTTTTATAAGATCGGTGAACTCTTACAACTGCATGCGGTCAATTATTCGCGAAAATCAATTGCCAATTTGCTTGATATTCAACCTCAATCCGCAACGGTAATCGTTGATGGGGAATATATCCAAATGGAACCGGTCGAAGTCGTCAAGGGCGATTTGATTCTTGTAAAGCCGGGAGAAAGGATCCCGCTTGATGGATTAATCCTGGAAGGCGAAGCTGAAATAGACAATTCCGCTCTGACCGGTGAAAGTCTCCATCATGAGGTTCGCGCAGGTGATCATATCCTTTCTGGAGGCATTAACATTAACGGTAATCTGAAAATCAAAGTTACAAAAAACTACCAGGATTCGATGATTGCGAAAATATTGGATATGGTGGAAAATGCCAGCAGTTTGAAAACGAAATCGGAAAACTACATTACCCGATTTGCCCGTTATTACACCCCGACGGTTGTTATTATCGCTGTTATCTTAGCAATAGTACTTCCTTTTATTGTCGGTGATTTAAGCTGGTCTGGCGGCTTTAAACAATCAATTATGACCGCACTCATCTTCTTGGTTGTCTCCTGTCCTTGTGCTTTAGTCATTTCGATACCGCTCGGATTTTTTGGTGGCATTGGCGGTGCAAGCAAACGAGGAATCTTGGTTAAAGGAAGCAACTACCTGGAAGCTTTAACGAGCGTTAAGACCTTTGTTTTTGATAAGACGGGTACGCTCACGAACGGCAGATTTACCGTGAATGAAATTGTTAGTTTCGGAAAATATAATGAAGAAGAACTCTTAGATTATGCGGCACATGCGGAAATAACATCCAATCATCCAATCGCAAAATCAATAATTGATGCCTATGGTGCTGATTTACTTAACCCCGCACGGGTCAAGTTTCAAAAACAAAGCTCCTCAACCGGAATATCCTGTACCGTCGACCGCAAAAATATCTTAATCGGAAAAGACGAATTTTTGAAAAACCAAGGTCTTGAAGTTCCGGAAGTAAAGAAAACCGGTTCGATGTTCTTTATTGCAATTGATGGCAAATGTGAAGGTTATTTTCTAATTAAAGATGAGATTAAATATAACGCTGCCATCGCTCTTTCATATTTAAAAGAATTAGGCATCACAAAGATGGTAATGCTTACCGGAGATTCTCAGGGGATTGCGGAAGATGTTGCATATCAACTCGGAATAGATGAATTTTATTCAAACATGAATCCGCTTGATAAAGTCAATAAAATCACGGAATTGAAGAAGGAGACCAGCGCAAAAGAGAAAGTTGCCTTTGTTGGTGACGGCATTAACGATGCACCTGTTTTAAGCCGCGCCGATGTCGGGATTGCTATGGGCGGTCTTGGCAGTGATGCTGCGATTCAGGTAGCAGATATTGTTTTGATGACCGATGATCTGGGAAAACTTTCTACAATGGTTAGGATGGCGAAAAAAACAAAAAGAATTGTTACCCAAAATATTATTTTGGCTTTAACGGTAAAATTTACAGTTTTACTCCTTGCCGTTTTAGAACCCTTGTTGATTAATACTTTCCTACGGCCGCTTTTCTATGTCTTAATTTACTTGGCTTTGTTTGCTGATGTCGGTGTTTCGCTGATAGCCGTCATCAATTCCTTAAGAGCAATGAGGTTAAAAGAATGAAATATGTTTTAGTCGGTAAAATTATCGGTACGCACGGAATTAAAGGTGAAGTTAAAGTTGTTTCCGATTCAGATTTTAAGGAAGATAGATTCCAGGTCGGAAATGTATGTTATTTAAAATTAAACGAAGAAATGTTCCCGATTAAAATCAATTCTCATCGGACGCATAAAGGTTTGGATTTAATTACTTTTAATAATTTAAATAATATCAATGATGTTTTACCCTATCTTCAAAAAGAAATATTTGTAGAAAGAACATCGCTGTCGGAACTAGACGAGGATGAATACTATTATCATGAATTAATCGGACTGGATGCCTATCTGGAATCGGGAGAAAAAATCGGTTCTGTCACTGATTTGGAAGAAGTTCCGCAAGGGGTACTTTTGATTTTAAAGAAAACCGATAACAAGGAAGTTTTGATTCCATTTATAAAGGAATTTGTTCAAGTTGATCTTGAAAACCAAAGATTAATCATCACTCCGATTGAGGGTTTGTTATGAGATTTGATATTCTCACGCTTTTTCCGGAAATGTTTTCCGGACTCAACTCCTCGATTATTAAAAGAGCCCTGGAAAAAGATATTATCGAAATTAACATCCACAATTTCCGAAAATTCTCTTTGGATAAAAACAAAAGAGTTGATGATTATTCTTATGGGGGCGGTGCCGGAATGATTATCGGTCTGCAAGCGATTCTTGATTGCATCAAGGATATTGCTGGTTTTGAGAAAGCTCACAAAATTATGTTTACTCCTTTAGGAAATCTTTACAATCAAAAAAAAGCTATTGAATTATCAAAAAAAGATCATATCATCTTGCTCTGTGGCCATTACGAGGGCATAGATTATCGGATTACTGATTATATTGATGAAGAAATATCAATCGGAGATTTTATCTTAACCGGAGGGGAAATTCCAGCACTGACGGTTGTTGACAGCATTACCAGACTGCTACCGGAAGTGTTAGGGAATGATGAATCAACCGCAATCGAAAGTTTTACAAACTCTCTCCTGGAATATCCTCAATATACGCGTCCGGAAGAATATGAAGGAAAGAAGGTTCCTCAAATTTTGCTTTCCGGAAATCACGAGAAAATCCGCCAGTACCGTCGCTATAAATCTTTAGAATTTACTTATAAGCGACGACCCGATCTTTTAGAAAAAGCTGAGCTTACAAAAGAAGACTTAAAGTTTTTAGAAATGATCAAAAGGGGTGAAGAATTATCAGAAAACTTTTAATTCTTTTCTTGCTTTTGGTGCTTGTGGGTTGTAGAAGCAAAGAGATTAAAGTTTATGCCGATGAAGAAATCGCTGATTTTGATGCCCTCTTGCAAACTGCTTCAAAAAGTAATGCGAAAAGATATGATTTAAGACATCAAGAGCATTGTCGAGCGGGACGGATTCCCGGCTTCTTTTGCGCAAGAACAAACGACAGCAAGGGGCAGGAAGTTAGCCTTGATGAAATAGTTGAAAATTTAAAAATCATTCTTGGAAAAGAACGAAAGCGTCTTATTATCTTAGTTGATTATGACGGAAATGATGCCAATTATGTAGCAACAAAGCTTTTCCAGGAAGGATACCATAATATTCATTATTTTGAAAGCGGCTATGAATGCTATGCTAATTTAAAGGGCTCGGAATTTGTTCCGGAAACCGGTGAGTGCGATTCTTGTTCTCTATAATTCTGATAAAAATACTTGCTTCTTAAAGTAAATTGTAGTATAATAATCTTTGTTAATATGCACGGTGTTCCGCTGCTATTCTAAGAATAGATATGAGCATCGGAAGAAGGAGCGTGAAAACAAATGAGTCAACAATTGATTGCTGAAATTACTAAAGAATACCTTCGTAACGATATTCCGGTATTTCGTCCCGGCGACACCGTCAGAGTGAATGTTAAGATTCGGGAAGGAAACCGCGAACGGATTCAGGCGTTTGAAGGTTTGGTAATTAAAAGACGGGGAAGCGGTATCAGTGAAACTTACACTGTCCGTAAAATTTCCTATGGAATTGGTGTTGAAAGAACATTTCCTGTTCATTCACCGAATATTGCTTCGATTGAAGTCTTGCGCTTAGGTAAAGTCAGAAGAGCTAAGCTTAACTATATTCGTACTTTATCCGCAAAAGCAGCAAGAATTAAAGAACGCAGAGCAAAGTAAAAGAGCGGTAAATCCGCTTCAGAGCGTTGACAAAGTCAACGCTCATATTTTTTTATATAAATTAAAAACAAAAGTGGGATAAAGTGATTGATTTTCATATGATATAACCTTGTATTATAACGATTTATGCGTATTTTTAA
>DUTX01000177.1 GCA_012841865.1 Acholeplasmataceae bacterium
GATGAACGCCATTCTCGTCAACGTCGGTCGGCTTATCCCCTACGACAAAAGCTGCGGGAGTCCCGCCACTCGACAGGGCCGCAACTTGCGCTTTCAGGGCTTTGTTTTCCGCTTCGATGGCCTTGTAGAAGGCTTCACGGGCGGCATCATACCCGCCACCGTCTGCGAACACCTGCGCAGCGATCTCCTGGCCGAAGTCGGCGCACATGCGCTTGAACTCGGCGCGGCTTTCGTCGCTCTGCTGTTCGGTTGCCGGGGGCGGTGGAGTTTCCGGATCGGGCGGCGGCTCTGGCTGTGCGCTCTCCGGCGCGGCAGCGGGAATGGTCTCCGGCTGCGTTTCCGGCGTCGTCTCTGGTTCCGTTGTCTCCGTTGTGGAAGCAGTCCCTTCCGGCTCTGCGGCGGGCGGCGTCTCCGGCGTCTCCGCGCCGGGCGTGTCGTTTGATTCCATGTTCGTTTCTCCGTTCTTTTGTTTCTTATATTCCTGATACCGCTGGATGAACTCATCCACTCGGTCACCGTAATTAGCCAATACCCCGAGGATTTCGGGGTGATCGGCTACGGCGTTGAAAACTTCGGGGTGAAGATCAAGAAACTCCGTCACCTGCCCAGCAACGGTTTCTTGCGAAAAGCGGCTGAACAGGCCGTCGTTTGCGGCCGGATCATCAACCGCATCGCAAGCGTGGAGTTTTTGGCAAACAGCGTAATCCCGTTCCATGACAGGATCGGCGGCCGGGTCGTGATCCTTTCCGTTCTCATCGATCCACCTGAACAACCGCTGGCCGTCGCGGTTGAATACGAAACCGCCTTTTTCGTCACGCTCCCAAGCGTGGACAACCTTCTTGCCAGATTTCGTTTTGCGGTATCCATCGCCTGGTGTGAATACGATTGACGTGCCAAACATATCCCCCTCTTTTTCGGCCATCCCAAGAACGTACTCATACAGGTCGCCGTGCGGGGTATCCTTTGCCGACTGACTCAAAAACAGGTCGGCTCTCGCGGCGACAGCCTGCGATCCATCGTCGCGGGTAATGGTGTCTCTGCGGAAATTCTTCCAGCGTCCAAGGAAGGTACCGAGAGCGGTGCTGCACATGTTCGGATGTCCGAACCGGGCTTTAAGTCCGGCCTTCGCTTCATTGCCCTGGCGTATAACTTCATCAACAAATTCGGCCTCGAGGAACACTCCATGACCCTTTGCCTCCCCTTCCGTGACGACCAACGCGCCGGGAATGATTCCACGCTCGCGGTCAACTGCTCCTTCAGGCTTCGATTTAAGATATCCGGTTGAAAGCCACTTATTCATCTTCGCCCTCTTTCTCTTGCCCGCCGTCAACCACATCTTGCGCGACGGCTTGCCCCGGCAAACCCTTGACCAGGGCGACGCCCTTTTCCTTGGCATACGCTTCGGCCTCGGCCTGCTTGTCTATGTTCTCAAAGAAGTTTGAGCCGCGGCGGGTACATGAGTCGATTATGTTGTCCGCCCCGATGGCGATTGCCTTTGTATCGCCCTCGATTTCCTGCCCCTTCATCAACCAAGGAAAGCCGCTAGGAACCCATTCTACTTCTTCTTGTAGCTCGCGGAGCCTGGAGAATCCGGCATCGTTGGCGATCTGTTTCAGGTTCCA
>DUTX01000173.1 GCA_012841865.1 Acholeplasmataceae bacterium
AACGCGTGTAATCGTTTTTTGCTTCTGTGATGGTGACTTCATACATCCCAGGCTGGTCGATGTACATTGATTGATACTTGTTGAGATCCATGTTATTCTCCTTTTGGTTTTGTTATTATTTGTTTTATTATTTGTTCCATGTCAATCGGCGTAGAAAGCGCTTCTTTTACGCGATCTATCATTTCGTCATATGCGTCGGCTTTTGCTGCGCACTCCGGGCATAGATCGTCTACGTCAAGTTCGGTTTCTTCAACCTCTTTCTCACAATCGGTGCAGAAATACGCCTCATATATTTCATCAGATCCGCACACCGGACAGACATATATGTATTCCTCTTTCTCCCAGTTTTCCGAGCCATTGCCGATGCGTCTAGGACGATACAACACTGCTTTCGGATCATCAAACATTGATTCGCAGTCATGGCATTTCCATGTTGTCATTTTTTCCTCCCTATCCCAGTCGGTATTGTTTTTATACTGCCATCCTGGCAGCGATACACGAAAGCCAGGCGGGATATCCCGCCCAGCCGGGTAAATACTATACCTATCAGTTTCATTTATCCTCCTGCGCATTTGTTTGCTCTATTTCCGGCAAGTAATAATCATCTATGACATGGCTTTTATTTGCCAAATCGATAATGCGACCATCATTGCGCAACTCATCCCATTCAGGACAATCCTGCACATCCATACGACATAGGTGATAGAGCAATTGGGAAACCAATCGTTTATCTGCCTTTATATCTATTGTTTTGCATGACAGTTCAAAGCCACAATAATCTAAGTCAGCATCTCGCAGGTTAGCCCCTCGTAGGTCAGCCTCTTGCAGGTTAGCCTCTTGCAGGTTAGCCTTTTGCAGGTCAGCCTCTTGCAGGTTAGCTCTTCGCAGGTCAGCATATCGCAGGTCAGCCCATAGTAGGTTAGCCTCTTGCAGGTCAGCATATCGCAGGTTAGCCTTTTGCAGGTTAGCCTCTTGCAGGTTAGCATATCGCAGGTTAGCCTTTTGCAGGTTAGCCCATAGTAGGTTAGCCTCTTGCAGGTTAGCTCTTCGCAGGTCAGCATATCGCAGGTCAGCATATCGTAGGTCTAATCCTCTCAAGTCAAGACCAGAAAGGTCAGCCCTTCGCAAGACTATGTCTGTGCCGTTCTTTCTGCACTCGCAAATTATTGCAACGATTGAATCTCTTGTGTGTTTCATTGTTGTTCTCATTTGTTTCTCCTTTATTTTGTTCATTTTTTCTCCTTCCTCCCAATACGGAAAGAATTATCCCGGCCATTACAGCCGATGTCCAAAAAGACAAAGAACTTCTTTGTCCTCTTAATGTGATCGAGCCCACCGCATAGGATCGGTATGCTTGGGTTCTTGGGGTAGAAATCGGCGTCAAACAGAGTTTTCCAATCTGGGTTTTTTTCCAGATCGGCGTAAAGTCGGTTGTCATAAATGGTCTTCATTTTAATACCTCCTTTAATTTTCTACTTCTCTCGCGGCTTCAATTGCGTCCCAGAGCTTGACAGCCCATGATTTCGTGTCTTCGGCACGGGCAATTACATGAAGCTCGCCATCAAAATATTGCAAAAGTGTGTAGTGCTTTACTGGGTGCTTGCGACTGCCTTTAATGTCGCAGTCAAGAACAAGTTCCCCATTCTTCCAGAAATGAGGCTCGTCGATCTTGATGAAATCACCAAGAATCGAAAAGCCATTGACCTTACTGCGGTCAACACCTGTAACCAACTTTGCCCATCCGCCATTATAACGCTCGGAATGGAACATTGAATCCATCGTGCGTGGCTTTGCCAGCTCAGTAGTAGTGGTAGTGCGGGACTTCAGCTCAGCCTGTGCAGCTGAGATCAGGTCTCTGAGTTCTTGATTTGTCATGTTTTTGAGTTCCATGATTATCTCCTTTTTTGGGTTAGCCTTTATTTTCCCTTTCGGGTGGCTCACCCTATATATGGACAAGATATCCAATGCGGGTTTTTTGTCAAGAGAAATTTTCGCAGAATGAAAGTGCGGAGCGCTGAAACCGCTGCAAAACAAGGATGTTATGGCGATAAAAAAAATATATGCGCTTCCGATATCACCGCCAAAACAAAATGAACGAAAATCTGGGAATATGTGTAAATGCAATAAACACAATAATATATGACGATGGAAAATCTGGGAATGCGCAGGGAATATGAAAATTAGCGGGATAAGTGCCTGCAAAACAATATACTTACAAAATCGGGAATCCGGGAAAATGAAAAATGAGAGAT
>DUTX01000020.1 GCA_012841865.1 Acholeplasmataceae bacterium
AGTGATTGATTTTCATATGATATAACCTTGTATTATAACGATTTATGCGTATTTTTAATACTAATGTGGGACGAAAATAAAAGTGCCTTGTTTAAATGTTTTGCAAAGGCACTTTGTCATCAGGCTGAAGCGGCATTTGCCGCTTCATTATTCGATTGCTGTTTCCAATTTTTTTCCTGCTTTAAATTTTACAACTTTTTTGGCCGGAATTATAATACTTTCTCCGGTTGCCGGGTTTCTTCCGGGTCTTTCCGCTCTTTCTGAAACTTTTAAGGTCATAAATCCAACTAATTGTACACTATCCCCCGCTTGTAAAGCTTCGGTAACAACATCCACGAACGCATCCAGTGCTTTGTTTGCCTGAGCAACAGTTAAATCAGCTTTTAGAGCTAATGCTTCTGCGAATTCTTTTTTGTTCATACCCATTCCTTTCTGCGTTTTCTACGCTTAATTATATTATAACATCATATGTAAATAATGCAAGCCTTTTCAAAAAAAATACCGTATTTAAACAAAAAAAGAAGCACTTTATTTCAGATTTAATGAACAAACTGCTTCTACTCCGGTTGTTTGGGGAAACATATCAACCAAAGTAATTTCTTTAATCTCATAAGCTTCCGCTAAGATTTCTAAATCACGGGCAAGAGTTGCTACATCACAGGAGACATAAACTACTTTTTTAATTTTTTTAGCTATTATTGTCTCAAGTAATGTTTTATCGCAACCTTTTCGAGGAGGATCGACAACAATTGTGTCGATTTTAAGAGCTTTAAAGTTTTCAATCTCCGTTTCCGTCCGGCCGGCAATAAACTCGACATTATTGATTTTATTCAAATTAGCATTAACCTTGGCATCGTTGACCGCTTCTTGAACAATTTCGATACCGTAAACCTTTTTCGCTTTCCGAGCAAGCAGTAAGGATATTGTTCCAACTCCGCAGTATCCATCAACAATAATCTCATCCGGTTTAGGCGCGACCAATCTTTCGATTTCCCGATAAAGTGCTTCCGTTTGGAGATGATTGGTCTGAAAGAATGATTTTTCTGAAACATGAAACTTTAAACCGAGCATTTCATCAAGCAAAGTTTCGCTTCCGTAAAGCAGTTTGCTTTTATCCCCTAAAATAACATTGGTTTTTAAGGGATTGATATTTTGGATGACTGATTTTACCATAGGATATTTTTTAATCAGTTCCCTTGTGATTTCTTCTTTGTATAAAAAGGCTTCACTCCTGGTGATAAAGACAACCATATAATCATCTTTAATAGTTTTTCTAATCAAGAGATGCCGTAATAAGCCTTGATGCTTCTCTTCATTATAAGCAGGAAGCTGGTATTTTTTAAACAAAACTTTAACGGTCTTGGTAATTTCGGTAGCTAATTTGGGTTGAATGAAACAAACCTCCAAAGGAACGATATCATGAGTGTTCTTCTTAAAGAAACCGGCTTCGATTTCGCCATCTACTTCCCGGAAAGGAACCTGGACTTTATTTCGAAAATAATAGGGGTCATCCATACCAATTATTTTTTTAACCTTTAGGTCTAAATGTCCAATTCTTTTAAACGTTTCCTCCGCCATTTTTACTTTATAATCTAACTGACTCAAATAAGAAAGATGCATCAACTGACAACCCCCGCATTGATTAAAAACCGGACAAATCGGTTCCACGCGGTCAGGACTTTCCTTGAGCCTTGTAATAACCTCACCGTAACCAAATTTTTTCTGCAGTTTCGTAATCTTTACCAAAGCTTCTTCACCGACAAGTAAATCCGCGACAAAGAGAGGAAAGCCATCAACCTTACATACTCCTAGTCCTTGATGATTTAAATCTCGACATATGCATTTTATTGCTTCGTTTACTTTCATAATTTTTCTCCGAAAGATATTATATCATTTTTTTGTGCGTTTCGAAAGTTAAAATGATAAGCTGATAATTTTCTTAGCTATCATTTCTTTCAGTTCTTCCCTAAAGGCTTCATAGTTGTACTTATATTTAATTAGCCCAATGCCATATTTTTTAAAATCAAGATTGTGGATCGCTTTTGTACAAACGAAGATACCGTAACTCTGACAATTGATCCGCTTCCTAAGATTATCGATTTTTTTTAAATCCTGATCCGAATAGATATAAGTATCTTTACATTCGATAAAAAAGAGCACTCTCCCTAAATCGACAAAGACATCGATTTCTGAAATCTGCCTGTCTTTGGTTTTAAATAATACGCCCCGGTGACAGGGAAAACCAATCTCCCGGCAGGCATGAGCGGTAATATATTCTAACCAAAAACCGCTATTTTGAAAGAACTCGCTGATTTTCTCGCTGTAAAGATAGATGATTAAGAAACCTTTCTTTTCGATAGTATTTACTACCATATTCGTGTCTAAGAGCAATCTGTAGACATGGTCAAATGAATTCTTTAATTGACGGGTTAAAAGTTCTAAGGAAACAATTAAAGCATTGTTTCGAAAACTGATCATGATTTTATTTTTTAAAATGTTTTCTAAGAAATTAAACCAAATTAAAGGATAATTGATGATGAGTTGCATAATCTGAAAGATAAAATTTTCTTCAACCGGATCAAGGTCATTATAAAAAAGCAAATACTCATAATTCTCCTGCGGCTCCATTTCTATCACCTATTTAATTTATATCGGATTGAAACTTGACTTATACAGTCTTTTTTTGAAATGGGTTGTAATATTTTAAGGTGATTCTGATAATCGCAAGGACAGGTGTCGCAAAGATCATTCCAATGAGTCCGAAGATGCTTCCGAAGAAAAGAAGGAAGAAAATCCCGATTAATGGATGAACCTTTATCTTCTTGCTGTTAATATATGGAGTGAGGAAATTGCTTTCAACTTGTTGAACTAAAAAGATGGCAAGCGCCACAACCAAAGCTTTACTGGGAGAAGTCAACAAGGCATAAAGAACCGGAAAGACCGCCCCAAGATATGGTCCTAAATAAGGTATTACATTGGTAACGGCGATAATGATTGCAAAGAAGATCGCAAAGTCTAACTTAAGTAAGATAAAGATAAATGTGCAGACAATGATTAGGATAATCATCACTAAAAATGTGCCCCGAACATAGGAAGCCAAAACCTTATGCAATTCCCCCAAATAATTTTTAAAGCGGATTTTATTTTTTTCGATTAAATAATTACGAAGTCCACAGAGTATCTTTTCATAATCAATTAAAAAATAAATTATTGTCATCGGAATAACAACGAGAAGACCGGAATAGGTAATGAACTTATCTAAGATTTCATTCGGTAAATCGGCTAAATTATTCAAGCGGCCTTCCAAAAAAATATTGATGTTTTCAAAAGTAGGGCGATAATCTAGCGGTAAAAAATCGAGCCGGTCGGCAAAATTATCAACCATAGTTTCGATATCTTTTAAAATTGTCGGTAGGTTTTCGATTAAAACTTTGAGTTCGCGAATTAAATGAGGAGTGATTAGATAACCCAAGAGCGAAAGTGTACCAATAAAAAAACCGACAACAAGCAAGACCGCAAACACTCTCCTTTTTACAAATCTCTGGACAAATGTAACGACCGGTTGGAGGATGAAAGCTATTCCGAAGGAAAAAATAAAAGGGAGAATTAATTTTAAAATGAATTTGCCGAGGATGATTGCGAAAGGAAGAGCTAAATATGTTAAATATAGAATCAGAATCAATAAGAGAATAAATATTAACTTTTTGATACTGTTGTTAATCATAATTTCACCTTATACATTAATATAATATGTGAAATATAGGGATTTAAACTTAAATTTACAAATAAAAAAACACTTCAATCAAAAGCAATTGAAGTGTTTTTTAAATTTCTCTTATTTGCTGACTAAATGTTTAGCAGTGCGGATGAATTGAGCGGTATAACTCATTTCATTGTCATACCAAGCAATTATTTTTACAAGCTGTCTTCCGTCAACTTCCATTACAGAAGTACTTAAACCGTCAACCAAAGCACCATATTCCATACCGATAACGTCGCTTGAAACGATTGGATCTTCGGTATAACCTAATGTTTCATTAGCGGCAGCTTTGAAAGCAGCGTTAATTTCTTCAACGGTTACATTTCTTCCCGGTTCAAACACAAGGTCAACGACAGACCCTGTAATGACAGGAACACGAAGTGCCATTCCATCAAGTTTGCCTTTCAGTTCCGGAAGAACTAAGCCGACTGCGGATGCGGCGCCGGTTGTTGTCGGAACAATATTTGCTGCGGCCGCACGAGTACGACGAGACTTAATACCGGCTTTATGCGGACCGTCGAGTGTGTTTTGGTCATTTGTATATGCATGAACGGTAGTCATATATCCTTTAACGATACCAAAATTATCGTTTAAGACTTTAGCTACCGGAGCAAGACAGTTGGTAGTACAAGATGCGGCAGAAAGAACTGTTTCTGTTCCGTCTAAAATATCATGGTTAACATTATAGACGATTGTCGGAACACCACTGCCTTTTGCGGGTGCAGAAATAATTACCTTTTTAGCACCTGCTTCGATATGAGCGGAGGCTTTTTCTTTGTCTCTGAAAACGCCGGTACATTCAAGAACTACGTCAACATCAAGCTCTTTCCAAGGTAAGTTTCTCGGATCCTTTTCCGCAAACACCTTAATTTCTTTGCCGTCTACAACAATCGCATCTTCTTTCCAGGAAATTGAATCTTGCTTATAGCTTTTTTGAGCACTGTCATATTTTAAAAGGTAAGCAAGATCAGCAGCGCTGGTCAAGTCATTTACAGCAACAACATCAAAATCTTTGGAACCGAACATTAAGCGAAAGGCCAATCTTCCGATTCTACCGAAACCATTAATAGCAACTTTTACCATTATATATCCTCCTTAAAGTTGAACTTTACTATTATATTATACCCTTTTTTCCAAAATTTTTCAATATTAAATAATATTGAGAACGTTTTTAATCAAAACCTTTTCCCGAAAAGCATTGCCATTTTCTTCAAAACTTTTAAGATTCGGTCGAATTCTTCAAAGCCGATTGTTTGTTTCGCATCGCTCAGCGCTGCGTCGGGATGATTATGAACTTCGATCATTAAACCATCGGCTCCGGCAGCAACCGAAGCAAAAGCAAGTGAAGCTATCAAATCGCGTCTCCCCGCTGCGTGCGAGGGATCACAAAGGACGGGTAAATCACATTTTCCTTTAACTAAACCAACGCTGCTTAAATCAAGCGTATTTCTAGTTAAGGGTTCAAAAGTCCTAATTCCACGCTCACAAAGAATAACTTCTTTGTTTCCAAATTTATAAATATATTCCGCAGCATTGAGCCATTCTTCAACGGTGTTTCCAAACCCCCGCTTCAACAAAATCGGACGTTTGGCTTTTCCTAAACCTTTTAAAAGCTCAAAGTTCTGCATATTCCTTGCTCCAACTTGAATAATATCAAAAAGAGCAAGGTATTCCGCTAAATCATTTAAATCAACAATCTCACCGACAACATGGAGGGGATATATTTCTTTCAATTTCCGAATAATCTCAAAGCCTTCTTTTCCTAAGCCCTGGAAGGAATAAGGTGAGGTCCTGGGTTTATAAGGAGCTGCCCGAAGAAAATGAATATTCCTTGAAACAAGCATCTTTGCAATAGCTTCCATTTGTTCTAGGCTTTCGATTGCACAAGGACCGGCAATGACGATTAAGTCTTCACCAAACGTGAAGTTGCCGATTTTGATTTTATCTTTATTTTTACTGATTAACATAAGCATTCACCAAAAATTTTAAGGCATCAAGATAAGAAGCAAAGCCCTTCCCCATAAAAGTTGCGGTGCAGACATCGCGGATAACCGAAACTTTTCGAAAATCTTCACGTTTATTCAAATCGGTTAAATGCACTTCCACAATCTTTAAATTAACGGATGCAATCGCATCTCTAATGGCATAGGAATAATGGGTATAAGCACCGGGATTAAGAATAATTCCGGAATATTTACGATGATAACTTTCTTGAATTTTATCGATAATCGTACCTTCGTGATTGGTTTGAAAGAATTCTAACCTTACACTGAGCTTAAGCGCTTCTTCCTTAAGATAATTTTCTAAGTCTTTATAAGTAGCTTCGCCATATATTTCTTTTTCTCTGATACCCAAAAAATTTAAATTCGGTCCGTTAATTACTAAAATATTCATAGATTCTCTCCGTTATCTTTCTAATGTCTGCTTCTTCTTGAATTGTGATATCGGCATATTTTCTGTATAAATCAATTCGCTCATGATATGTATGATATAAATCTTCCACATTCTTAATCAATGGGCGGCTTCCGTCAAGGCGTGAAGCAAGTTTTTTTGGTTGCACATCCAAAAAAACAATTAAACCATTGTTTTGTAAGTGAGCCATTGCTTCCGGGTTTAGAACAATTCCGCCTCCTGTAGCAATAATCTGATTCCACCCTTTCGCATATTCAATCGTCATTTCCGCTTCCGCGCTTCGAAAGAGTTCGATACCGCCTCGAGGAAGTAGGCTTTGAATATCTTTGCCTTCCGCTTCCAGTTTGCGGTCGATATCCACATAATCCTTAGCAAATATCTGACTTAATTTTTCTCCAAGCATACTTTTACCGGAATAAGGCATTCCGATTAAAACAATATTTGCCCGGTATCTTTTCAGTTTTTGGTAGACTTCCTGTATTTCAACCTTATTTTCCCCGAGAAAATAAGAAATATTACGATAAGCCTGAGCCACAAGCATATATAATCCGTCCGCAGCTAAGATTCCCTCTTTCCTTGCTTCCCGGATTAAAGGTGTGAGCTTGGGATTATAGATTAAATCGATTGCTCCTTCTAAGTTTTGAAAATCTTTTAAAGAAAATAAAGGTTCAAGCTCAATCTGCGGATAAGTTCCATAGGGAGTCGCATTAATTAATAAATCATAATCGCAAACTTTTTGATAATCACTAATTAAGACTTCATCCGTGCTTCTTATGTTTCTTACCAGATGAGTGATCTTTTTTGCGCCCCGGTCTTTTAATACTAAAGCAACGAGTTTGGCAGTAGCACCACGGCCGATAATCAAAACCTTTTTTTCCTTGAGCTTAAAACCATAATAATCAAGGAGCGCATTGAAGCCGTAATAATCGGTATTGTCTCCGAAAAGACCATCTTCTTCCCTAATGATAAGGTTCACGGCTTGGCTTCGCTTTGCAATTTCGCTCACCCGCCCGCAAGCTTGATAAGCAGCTCTTTTATGGGGATTGGTAATATTAATCCCTTTAAAATTATATTTCAAAGTCTGGGAAAAGTCATCTGTTTCTAAAAGCGCATAATTTTCAAGTCCAAAGAGCTGGTAAATTAAAGGCGAAAAAGTATAGGGTAAACTTCCGCCGACCAAAAAGTGATCAAATTTCTGCAAACTTCTACTCTTTTCAAAAATCAAACGATAAATTGCAGTTTTTTCACTTTGGAAAGATCCGTCAATTTTGGAAAGTATTTCTGCTTCCCGCTTTAAATCTTGAACCGGCAGTTGCTTTTTAAATTTTTCAAACCCAATTTCTTTTGTTAAGCAAAACCGTTCCTCGAGTAAAGCATTTATTTTTTTGTCAATCGCGTCAATTCTGGTTCTTATTTTATTAACACTCATGATTCTATCAAATCCAATATTGCATAATTTGAGAGCGCATTAACAACATGCAAAGCTTTGATTGCATAAATAGTATCATGACGCCCGGAAATTGTAATCTCCGTATTTTCTTTCTCTAAAAAGTTTATCGTCCTTTGGGGGAGCGCAATTGAAGGTGTCGGTTTAAAGGCGGTCCGAAAACAAATCAAATTACCGTTCGTAATTCCACCGTTAATGCCGCCGGAATGATTCGAATAATATCTGACTTCGCCGTCCTCATAATACATCTCATCATTTGCATGACTACCCTTCATTTTGGTAATTTGAAACCCGGAACCAAATTCAATTCCCTTAACGCCGGGAACGGAAAAAAGCAGATGTGAGAGTTGGGATTCTACGCTTTCAAAGAAAGGCTCGCCGAATCCGGCAGCAAGCCCCGCTACCCAGGTTTCTACAACCCCGCCGAGACTGTCGCAAGCTGCTTTTGTTTCTTCAATAATGGCAAGCATCTTTGCTTTGCTTTCAAAATTGAGGACGGGAAAATCTTCTTCTTTTAGCCTGATTAAATCAGCAAGGCTCGGATTATCATCCTCATCAATTACAGTATAAACCGATTTTAGGCGCGATGCAACTAGAATACCTTTTTTCTTTAAAATTGTTTCTGCAAGAGCGCCGAGAATAATAAAGGCGACTGTCAACCGACCCGAAGAAATGCCCCCGCCCCGATAATCTTCATAACCTTGATACTTTAGATATTGGGTAAAATCGGCATGAGAAGGTCGGGCAATACCGTAGTATTTTTGATAGTCTTCGCTTTTCAGATCCTGATTCTTAATTAAGACCGTTAGCGGAGCTCCGGTAGTTTTTCCCTGAAAGATACCGGATATAAAAAGATAGTCGTCTTTTTCCAAACGCTTAGAAGTTAAATTCATTAAACCTCTTCTTTGAGCCAAACGTTTAGCAATCAATTCGTAATCTGGTTCGATTCCTGCAGGAAAACCGGTTATTGTAAGACCAATATATTCTTCATGAGATGCTCCGAATAAAGTAATTTTAATCTTTTTTCCAAATGTATTCATTAAAACCTCCCGAGATATTCAGCAAGTTCTATTTCTTCAAGACTGAGCTTACCGATAGCTTTTAAAACCGGAAGCTTAATTTTACCCATCCTAATCTTTTTATCTTGTTTAAGATAAGCTATTAAATCCGAACGAGAAAACCTAAATTCCGGAAAAGAAAATTTTGCTAAGAGCGTCTCTAATCTTTCCTGAATCAATTTATCTTCGGTTTCTAGTAACATTCCTAAAGCAACCGCTTCGCCATGCCTTAACTTAAAACCGGAAAGACTTTCCAAGGCATGACCAACGGTATGTCCGTAGTTTAAAAGCATTCTTTCCCCGCTCTCAAATTCATCGCGGGCGGTAATCGCCGCCTTGATTTCTAGGGATCGATAAATAAGATCGCTTAATTTAAAATCTTTAAAAAGGGAATTAAAAAGTATGGGATCAAAACATAAACCGTACTTGATGATTTCGCCCATCCCGCTCCGTAACTCCGCTTCTGGAAGGGTTTTTAAATAGCTTGGGTCCACCAAAACAAGTTCAGGATGATAGATAGTCCCAATTTGGTTTTTGTAAGTCAAATTATTAGCTGAAAAATTAATCCCGGTTTTCCCGCCAAGAGCGCTGTCCACTTGAGCAAGCAAACTTGTGGGAATGCAAATAAATCTCATCCCCCTTTTATAAATTGAAGCCACAAACCCGACCAAATCGGTAATAACCCCGCCCCCGAAGGCAATTAAAACGTCTCCTTTTGTATAAGAGGAGACCAGCAAATGCTCTAACAATTCTTCTACAACACCCAAACTCTTGCTTTCTTCGCCGGCAGGAAGGATTCGGTACAAAGCATTCGGAAGTTTTTCTAACAGTTGTTCCAAATATAGTTTGCCGACATTTTCGTCGGTTATAATCAAATATTTTCTAAAGCTCGGAAATTTGATTTCCGAAAGCAAATTTTCACCCATCTGAATTTTTACAATCTTATTACTATAGTTAACCGTCATTTCTTTCATCTATGAAATCAACCTTTCCGCCCAAGCTAATGTATTTTTCAAAAAAATCCGGGTAGCTTTTAGATACACCGCGGAAACTTTTTAAAATAAAAGGCTTTTCGACTTTTGCTGCCAGGATTGCATAAGCCATTATGATTCGGTGGTCGTTGGCTGTTTCTATTTCTGCGTCGCCTGTGAGCCTTTCCTCACCTTTAACTACGACTTCATCTTGGTATTCTTTAATATCAATCCCTAGTTTTTTCAGGCCTGCAACCATCATCCGAACACGGTTGCTTTCCTTGTATTTTAGTTTCCCTAACCCCGCAAATCTCACCTCTACGCCACTGGTTGCAGCAAGAGCAGCCAAAACCGGAAAGAGATCCGGAGAAAAAAAGAGATCAAGAACCGCCGATTGTGCCTTTCTAGAAAGAAAAGAATAGGCGCCGTTTTCAAATTGAAACTCAATACCGAGTTTTTTTGTATAATCAAAAAACTTATAATCCGCTTGCATTGATCCAGGTTCTAAGTTTCCAACTTTTAATTTTTCCGAAAAGCAAGACGCCGCAAGCCAATTAGCGGCGGCTGAATAATCCCCTTCGATAGAATAGCAAGTTGCTTGATAGATGCCTTCTCGGTAACTGATTGAATTTGTTTTTTTAAGGAAAGAAATTCCAAACTTGCTTGCTACCTCAAGCGTTATGTCAGGGTAGGATAAATCAGAAAAGGGCAAATCGGTTTGTAAGCTTAATTTCGGAAGCAAAGGAAGCGCAAAAATCAATCCGCTTAACCATTGACTGGTAAATTTTAAGGAAAGGTTTAAAAGACCTTCTTTTAACTTTCCGGTTATCTTTAAGATTCCCTTATTATAACTAAAATATAAACCTCTAAGTCCATTTAAATCAGAAGTATTTATTCTCTCCCACATCCGTTTTGTTGTCTTGATTTCAATTTCTTTTGTTAAACAAGAAAGAAGGGGAATCAGAAAACGGAGGGTGCTTGCGGAATCTTTGATTTCTAAGGTTATTTTATCATGGGTCTTTAAAGCAGCACCAAAGACAGAAATTTCTTGGGGATAAATTTTAAATGTAGCACCGATTTTCTTTAAACAAGCAATTGTTTCAAAAATATCGTCCGCTAAAAGCGGCTCTTTGATAACTGATTTTCCGGGCGCTAAAGCCGCACAAATCAAAGCCCGATGGGTATAGCTTTTTGAAGAAGGAGCTTTAATAAATCCGGCTAAATCGGAAGGGTAGAGTTTCAGTTTCATAGTCATTTCCTTTTTTTACTAGTATACTACAAAATCCGGGAAAAATAAAGATGCCAGAAAAAAGACGAGATAAAATCTCGTCTAGTCTCTGTTTGCTCCGAGAATAAAGAGCAATCTGAGGATTTCAATAAAAAGCCAAATCAGAACATAAACCAATCCGAAAGCTACATTCCATTCCAGCGATGCCGGTGCTCCCCCTTCAACTATCTGGTAAACTCTTTGAAGATCAAAGAAAAGGTATAAGGTCGCGAGGAAGGTTGAAAGTGCGGAAATCGGAATCAGTAAGGTTGAGAAGATTGCCCCTCCAAAAATTAAATCAACGATTCTGATTAAAAGGAGGCTAAAAATCATGGAGATTGCGAAAACCATTAAGAACCTTAGGAATCTACCGTTGACCTTGACGACATTAGTGATAAATAAGGTAACGGTAACCGCAAGTACGACCACAACAGATAAAAGTGCGGTCATCACGATTCCCGGAGCCTCAGCTTCGAAAGCTAGAGATACGACTCCGATTAGCATACCTTGACCAAGACAATATAGGGACCCGAAGATTTTCGTCAATCTTGGTACCACCATGCCTAATAAGGCAAAGATAAATGAAGTAAGGAGCGAAATAATTAAAGCATTTATAAACAAAGCGGGATTGTTTTCCATCAACCACAGTCCGCCAAATGCTCCAATAAACACTAAAGCAATGAAAAACATTGCTTTTCTGGCAACGCCACCATAGGTAGCGGCCGTATATTCGCCCGCATAACTTTGATATTCATCGCTGTTCATTATTCTGCTATAAACGGGATTATTGCTTTTTAAACGCATCAAGCACACATCCTTTCATATTCGTCTAATATTATTATATCATAATTTCTGAAAAACAATGAGAAAGAAAAATCTTTTTCTAAGTTAATTATACATACTTTTCTTAAATAAAAATTAAAACAATTCAATTTGGTCATCATCTGCCAAACCATCTAACGCACCAATTTCATTCAATCTTTCAAAAATCGTTGTGTTTACCTTCGTTCTTCTTAAGATATCCTTTTTGGAAGTAAACATTTGTTCTGCACGCGCGTCGCTGATGGAAATTGCTGTTGCTTCGCCTAAAGAATCCATGGCCTTAAAAGGTATGATTAAATCATTGCCATCAATCAGAAAGTCACGCCAGTCGGATTTAAAGATATCAATCTGTTTGAAGCCAAAACCGCGAGCGGTCATTTCTAAAGCGAGAAGCAATGTATTATAAAGTTCGTTTTCTTTATTCGATGCCTTTTTATTTCTGATTTTTTCATCTAGCTCTTTAACTCTAATATTTAGTGCTTGATAGCCTTTGACCATTGTAATGATATCAAAGTAATTAGCGCGTCTTGAGAAAAAGGCTGCGTAATAATAAAGCGGACGATGGACTTTAAACCAAGCGATTCTTAAGGCCATAATAACATAAGCGGCTGCATGGGCCTTCGGAAACATATATTTAATCAGCTTACATGAATCGATATACCAGCTCGGGACATTGTGACTTAGCATCATTTTTTCTTGTTCGGGGCTGACGCCCTTACCTTTCCTGACGCTTTCCATAATCTTAAAAGCTTCAACCGCCGGTAAACCTTTTGAAATCAAATAAACCATGATATCATCCCGACAACCGATTAAGTCTTGAAAGGGAATGGGTTCGACATTGGGTTTTAAACCAAGCATATAATCCCGGGCATTTCCGTTCCAAACATCGGTACCGTGGCTAAGTCCAGAGATTTTAATCAGTTCATTGACCGTTTTCGGACGAATCTCGCGTAACATTTCTTTCGAAAGTACGGTTCCGAATTCCGGAATACCGGTTGTGCCGACAACTTCCTGGACTTGAGTGGCATCAACCCCGAGAGTTGACAATCCCGAAAAGATCGCAAGTACCTCAGGATCGGCCAAAGGTATTTCTTCAACGGTCCGGAAAGGAAACTTTTCCGGTTCCGCTTCAACAAAATCCATTAAATGCCTAATCATCGTCGGATCATCATGACCGAGAATATCAAGTTTCAAAAGATTATCTTCGAATTTATGGTAGTCATAGTGGGTTGTGCGCCAAGGAGATGAGGTGTCATCTGCCGGATACTGAACGGGAATGATATCGGTATATTCGATTTCTTTCGGAACGACTACGATTCCACCCGGATGTTGTCCGGTTGAGCGTTTCACACCGGTAATCTTATCCGATAGACGGCTGATTTCACAGTGTCTCGCTTGGATTCCACTTCTTTCCAAATATCCTTTTACATAACCATAAGCAGTTTTATCAGCGATTGTAGAAATAGTTCCTGCTCGGAAAGCATTATCAATACCGAACAACTCTCGGCAAAACTCATGAGCTTTACTTTGGTATTCGCCCGAAAAGTTCAAATCGATATCGGGAACCTTATCGCCTTTAAAACCAAGGAAGGTTTCAAAAGGAATATCGCAACCGTCTTTCAACATTGCTGCCTCGCAATGCGGACAATTTTGGTCGGGAAGGTCATAACCTGTTCCCGTCTTATTTAAGATGTCAGCAAACAATGCTGCTTTTGGATCTACTGGATAATTTGCTTTTTCCTCTTCATTTAACTTGAAAGCAGTAAAATGACATTCAGGACAATAATAATGCGGGGCAAGACCGTTTACTTCGGTAATTCCCATAAGGAAAGCTACCACGCTCGAACCGACGGAACCGCGACTGCCGACGACATAACCGGCTGCCCGCGAATGTTCCACCAAAAGATGGGAGATGTAATATATCGAAGCGTAGTTATTTCCGATGATTGACCTTAATTCCTTTTCGATGCGGTCAGAAACATAACGCGGGAGATTGTCTCCATAAAGTTCTTTCGCTTTTTTATAGGTCAGGTCCATTACTGCCTGTTTAAAGGAAGGAACATCATTATCTTTCATAAAATCATCGCTCGGGGCGAATAATTCGTCCGGAAAGAGCGGAAAGCGTTCTATCTGGTCCGCAATCAAATTTGAATTTGTAACAACAATCTCGAAAGCGGTATCTTTTCCTAAAAACTCAAACTCCGCGAGCATCTCTTCTGTGGAAAGGTAATGCTGAGTCGCAATGTTTTTCATATTATAAAGTTTATGAACCCCGCCACCAACTTGAGGTGCGTTGATAAAGATTTCGCGGAATTTCAAGTCTTCTTTGTTTAAGATGTGAACATCGCCGGTCGCAACAACAGGTATTTTGAGGTCTCTTCCAGCGGAAATAATTTTATTTAGAGTTTCCTTAATGCACCTTTCCGCAAACTCCAAATCACCGTCAAAAAGATGGAGATAGTGGCTTACGGGTTGAATTTCCAAGTAATCATAGAATTTCGCAACCTCCAATAGTTTTTCATAACTATCGCGATAAGCACTATCGAAAACAGCACCATTACAGCAAGCCGAGCCAAGGAGAAGGCCTTTTCGGTGTTCGGCTAAAAACTTCTTCATAATCCTTGGTTCTTTATGAAAATGAAGCGTGTGCGAATCAGAAATAATCTTATTCAGATTCTTAATCCCATTTCGATCCTTCGCAAGCAATACTATATGGGTCGGATAAGCATGAAGATAAGCCTTATCATCTTCAATTAAAGAATTTATCTGCTTGTAGTTTGTGATTCCGTTTTCTTTAAGATCATTAAGCATCCTGATAAAGACTTCGGCTGTGGCTTTCGCATCATAAATCGCTCGGTGATGCTGGGTCAGTTCCACATCAAAATATTTAGTTAAAGCCTTTAGGTTGAAGGTTTTCAGTTTATCGCCATAGCGGACACGAGCCAGCTGCATCGTATCGATGGTCGGAATTTCACCATCATAAAGATCATGGTCTTTTAAATTCTTATAAAGGTAAGAATTATCAAAAGTTGCATTATGAGCAACCAATACTGAATCAGCAATAAAGTTCCGAAACTTACCAATTACTTCTTTGATATCGGGAGCATTTCGGACATCATCATTGGTAATTCCCGTAAGTTCAGTAATAAAATTGGGAATCTCTCTTTTCGGTTTTACATAAGTTGAAAATTCATCGAGGAAGACCCCGTTTTTAACTTTAACTGCCGCAACTTCGATAATCTCATCATAATTACTTGATAGTCCCGTTGTTTCCAAGTCATATACAACATAGGTGGAATTCTCTAAATCCAGGTCAGCTTCGGTCAAAGCGATTCTAAAACTTTCTTCATCGATCAATGCGCCTTCGACTCCAAAAATAGGTTTTAAATCATATTTTGAAGTCAGATTATTCAAGTCCGGGAGAGCCTGTAAATTATAATGATCGGTCACAGCAATGGCCTTATGACCGTATTCCAGCGCCGCCTGGACATACTCTTCAACATCCATCACCCCGTCAAGCGTTGACATTTTGGTGTGGGCATGGAGTTCGATCCTTTTTTCTTCCGCATTATCAATCTTCTTTTTGACCGGAGTGGGGCCAAGGCCGAGCATATCGCGGATTTTTAAAACGACATCCTTTGAATACTTATCATATTCCAGGTAACCGTAAACTCGAACTTTATTACCCTGCAGACAGTGTTTCCGGTAAAAATCTTCGTCTAAATAGTTGTTGCCGTTGATAAAGGTTTTGATAATAATCGAATCGGTTCCGTCAAAAATTGTCGCTTCATAAATTTTATATTCTCTGATGGTCCTGATTTCAGCTTTTATTACATCCCCTTCAACTACAAAATTCTTATTTCCAAATTTTTGATAATGTTCAATAATCTGAACTTCCGAAGCGGGCACTTGATTTAAGGGCACTACTTCGCCGTTAATTTCTGCAGAAATTTTTCTTTTTCGAAAACCCTTTTGTTTAGGTGTTTCTTGATTTGCTTGTTCAAATCTTTTTTGTTCCTGAAGTGCTTGGTTTACGCTTTCTTTCAAGGTTTCTTCAATAATCTGGTCAATCGGAGTTTCAAAAGAGCTTATTTTAACCTCAAACTTGATGTCCCCGATTTGAAAATCTCTTAACTCTTGGAGAATACGCCCCGCTAACTCCTTTACAATCCCGATTTCATCTTCATCGCCGACATAGACCGTTATCTGATTATCGGAAAAATGGGTTGTAAAAGCGTTGATTGCCGAGTACCGCGGTCTGTCTTTACATAAGGCAGCAAGCACCAAACGATAATATTCTTCAAGAAGCTCTTCAGAAAGATTCTTGTTTTGATAATTTACAATTACTTCAACTTGATTTTCATTTCCTTGATATTTATTTTTTATCCCCTGAACAAGATTAATATAAGCCGAAGGAGAAAGAACTTTCGGAAAGGTAAACCTAAATTCCCAAAACTTTCTGTTATCTTTTATTAATAAGGCTTCAATCTCGCCGCCCACATAATCCCCTTCGAATAAATTAATGTCTTTTAAAAATAGCAAGAATACTTGTTTTTTATCGTTCATACATACTATACCTCATCTTGTATTTTATCACATCTTCGCCTATTTTTCTACACATTTCCCAAGAAAAACTCCGGGGCTAACCCGAAGCTTTATTAAAGAAAATAGTTCACTTTTTATATACAACCTTCCCGCCGACAACCGTCATCAGGACTTCTGCAGTTCCAAGCTCATTTTCCGGAAGCAAAAACAGGTCCTTATTTAGGACAATAAAGTCAGCGTAAAACCCCTGTTTAAGCTTTCCTTTCTTCTTTTCTTCAAAAGTCAAATAGGCAGAATTTAAAGTATAAGCCTTAAGCGCTTCTTCAAGGGGCATCTTTTCTTCCAAATTCAAAACTTCACCTTCAAGATTACTTTGGGTAACCGCCGCTTGAAGGCCAGCAAAAGGATTAAGGCCGCCATAAGGGGCATCGCTTCCAAAAGCAATAACGGTTCCTTTGTTTAAGCTTTGAAAGGCATAACTGGTTTTAAGTAAGCTTGCTGGAAGGTTAGCTTTCGCCATCTTTAAATCTTCTACAAGAAAGATTGGTTGAACCGCTGCCCTTACCTGAAAATCCTTAAGCATTTTAAATAAATCCTCTCTTAAAACCTGTAAATGAATAAGAAAGTGCCTGTTGGTATTAGACTTCACATGTTTTTGGAAGGCTTCCAGAAAAAGAGCACTTGCCTGATCGCCGATTGCATGAACAGCAACCTGTAAGTTCTCTTGTTCAGAAAAAGCAAGTAAATCTTCGAGTGTCTCTCTTGGTAAGGTTTGAATACCGTAAGTGCCATCGGAATAGGGTTTCGATAACAAAGCAGTTTTTCCGCCTAAAGAACCATCCAAAAAGAGTTTTAAAGGACCGAAGCGAAAAAAAGGCGATTCGCTCCTGAATTCTAAAATCTCTTTGATTTTATCTTTTTCGGTAAAAGTAAATTGTAAACTGACGCGAAGATTTAGTTTTTCTTCATTTTCCAGTTCGCGATAGGCAGTAATGATTTTTCTTCCCATAGCTACATCGTCTTTAAGATCATTGCTTCCGATTGAAGTGATTCCAAAGCGATGAAAATAGTTTACCGTAGTTTCGATTTGCTTTTTTAGCATTTCAAGATTAGCTTCTGGATGCAATTCATCAAGGAGAGCAATCGCATTTTCTTTAAAAACTCCGGTATTTTGATTTATTAAATCAGGAAATAATCGACTCCTAACTTGCATCATTACGGCACTGTTGACAGTTGCGATATGGCCGCAACTCCGATAAGCAATAATCGGAATTTCTCTGCTGATGCTATCTAAATCGTTTCGAGATAGCGGCGCAGAGAAAAAGCTGTCATCGTAACCATACATGATTAAAAGCTTTCTCGATACAAGTGCTTCCTTTCCTAAGCTGATTATCTCATTAATTGATTTTGCTGCTTCTAAATTAAGCGCATCTAAAAAACGCGCAAAACTTAATAGGTGTAAATGCGAATCATTAAAACCTGGTAAGACCAAGTTTTTTTTAAAATCGATTACCTCTTGATTTGGATACATATTAAGTAAAGCTTTGCTTGAGCCAAGAGCTTTAATAATGCCTCCTTCAACATACATCGCTTCTACAAAACCTTGATCGGTATAAATTTTTCCATTAAGAAAGAGCATACTTCACCTCTTTAAATTATTTCTTATTATATCACGAAGAGATGCGAACAACAACCAAAAACCCCCCTCCGAAGAGAGGGTGCAAGATAGTTTAGATTTCTTGCTCTTATCCAGGAGCAACTCGGAAGTTTTTATTTTAAGGCCTGTCTTCCAAAGCCTTTGTCATCTGACATTTATATTTTTCCCGAAAAGTGAAGTTATATACATAAAATGAACCCTCATTTTTCAATGAGGGTTATGGCATTTTTTATTATTTTGCTCTCGCCAAAAGAGCAAGGGGAAAGTTTATTCTTTGGTAAAACTTACAAAACCCAGTCATATGATTCATTTTTATTATACCAATTTTTTTAGATTTTATACACAAATTAAAAGCCTTCCCGAAGGAAGGCATTGGCTTATTTTGATTTCTTGCTCCAGCCAAAAGAGCAAAAGATAAGGTTTTGGGAACCTTACGTCCCTTGTCATATGACAATTATATTATTGTCAAAAGCATTTTTCTTATTCAAAATTCTTTAAAATTTCTAAAACTTCTTTTATTTGAAGCATCGCGTAATCCATTTGTTCTTTTGTATGCGTAGCCGTATAAGAAGTTCTTAACAAACTTTGCCCGACCGGTGTTGCGGGTGAAATAACCGGATTGACATAAACACCGCGTTCTAAGAGCAGTTTACAAGCAATGAAGGTCTTTTCGTCTTCATAGGTATAAATCGGTATAATCGGTGTTTCACTTTCGATAATATCAATACCTAAGTTTTTTAAGCCCTCGCGCATGTAATTGCTGATACCCCGCAATGCTTGGATTCTTTCCGGTTCCCGTTTAATTATCTTTAAAGCGGTGCGGGCTGTTGCAACGCTTGCAGGAGTGATTGAAGCACTGAAAATGAAAGGCCTTGAAGCATGTTTTACATAATCGATCACTTCTTTTGAGGCTGCCATATAACCGCCTAAGGACGCTAGAGATTTGGAGAATGTTCCCATAATGATATCAACTTCAGTTTCTAAGTCAAAATGTTCGGCGGTTCCGCGGCCGTGTTTACCTAAAACACCGAGGCCATGGGCATCGTCAACCATAACCCGGGCTCCGTATTTCTTAGCAAGCCTTACAATTTCCGGTAGATTCGCAATGTCTCCGGTCATGCTGAAAACGCCGTCGGTTACAATCAATATTCCCTTATCTTCCGGAATTGATTTTAAGACGTTTTCTAAATCTTCCATATCGTTATGATTATAGCGCATCAGTTTAGCATAGGAAAGCCGGCAACCATCATAAATGCTCGCATGGTTTTCCTTATCACCGACGATGACATCATTTCTGCCGGCGATTGCGGAAAGGATGCCAAGATTGCTTTGAAAACCGGTGCTGAAAGTCATTGCGTCTTCTTTATTCAAAAATTCCGCAAGTTCTTTTTCCAAAGCTAAATGGATGTCGAGCGTTCCGTTTAAAAACCTCGAACCGGAACAACCGGATCCATATTTTTTTATTGCTGCAACTCCGGCTTCAATAACTTCCGGATGGGAGGTCAGCCCCAAGTAATTATTTGAACCAATCATTATCGTTTCTCGATCATTCATCTGGACAACAGTATCTTGTCCGGTCTGTAATGCATGAAAATAAGGATAAATCCCCTTCTCGCGAACTTGGTGTAAAAGTTCCATTGAGGAACACTTCTTAAAAATATCCATATTCCCTCCAAATTTTTCGAATTTCTTCAATTATAACATCAAAGAGAAAGAAAAGAAAGCCTATAATCAAACCATTAATTGTTATTAAAAAGACTAAGGCAATAAATCCTTAGTCAATATAGATTTCTACTATGTCACCGTTTGCACTTTTCACATCTACAATTTTACCGACAATACCATGTTCGATTGAACTGATGATGATATCAGGATCAATATCTTTTAAAATTTCGGTATCTCCGACTTTTGCGGACTTAAATAACAAGTCTTTAGCGTTTCCGATTTTAATCGCAGCTTTTAAAAACGCAAGCGGGATATTTACATCCACTTTGTCACCGTCTTCACTCGCAACTTTAATATGGAGGACCTTACCGGCTTGGCTTCTGACAACATCTCCCATCAGAACCGCCTTTGTTCCTTCCTTGCTTTCAACAATTACCTTTTGATTGTCTAAAGTATCAAGCAATTCTTTCGCTTCTTCCACAGTAATCGTTCCCTCAGCAAGCATCTCCAAAATTTTCATTCTTTCATCCATTAATCTTCTCTCTCCTTTTTTGTAATTGTCACTTTCACTTTGTTTCCAAACGCCTTAATATCTTCATTGATTTCGTTTAAGGTTGAACTTGCTTTTTTAAAACCAATCCGAGCTTTTTCTTCCAAATTAAGTTTCTCAAGTTGTTTCTTAAAATTTTCTTTGGCTTTTAAAAACTCTTCCCTCGCCTGTTTGAAGTCTTCTTTAAACTTTTCACCAAATCCCTTTTTCCGAACTTCCTCTTCTTCCTTCTCAAGAAGAGTGTCAAATAAAACTTCCGCTTCCTCAACACTAATTGTTCCCTCAGCAAGCATTTCTAAAATCTTTTTTCTTTCTTCTTGCATTTGTTCCTCCTATTTTAAATCTCTCAAAAGTTTATTAGCTTCTTCAAAGTTAATTTCTTTTCTTGCTAGCTTATCCAAAATTTCACTTCTTTGTAAGCTGAGTCGATTTTCATTTGCTTCTTCAAAGCCGTCAAACCCTAAAGCAAGCAGGACTTCATTTAATATTTTCTTAACCGTCGGATAAGAAATATTCATTTCTTTTTCGATAGCTTTTATACTACCTTGATTTTTTAAAAAGATTAATACAAATTCAAGTTGTTCGCGGCTCAAAGAATTCAGCTTGCTTAAAGTGAAATCTCCGGTTATTTCAATCTCGCAATTGTGACAATGTAGGCGCGTGATCGAAAGATCATGGCTACAGACAGGGCATTTTGAAATCACTTCTTTTTTAAACATTTTCTTCACCTTTCAGATTAATTTTATTTTTATTTTTGCGTCTTTTGTCTTAATTAATATTTTAGTTCCTTTTCCGCATGCAACTAGCCTATTATAAAGTTCGGGACTCAAATCTTCTTCTTTTAAAATCTTCTTAATGATTGGTTTTACTAAAAACAAAGGGAAAGGAAGTAAAAAAATTGTATTGACTAATAGTGAAATGAAGATAGAATCCTTTACAAAGATTCTTAAATAGAAAAACCTTGTTTTTTTACCTGCATCTCCATAAAGAAGCGAAAAGGCTTCTCCGGGAGAAAGTTCTTTTGTGCTCACTTTTTGTAATATTTCCATTTTTTATCCACCGTCACTAAATATTATATTAATTTTAATTAATTATGTCAAGTATTTTATTAATTTTTTTAAGTTATGTTTTAATTTTATTAATAAAAAAAGGGACCGCGTCCCTTAATCAATTCCAATAATTCTTCCTTTGACACCGACCACGGTTTTTCCGGCCGGAACATCTTGAGTTACAACCGCATTCGCTCCGATTTTCACATTATCTCCGATAATGATATTACCTAAGACTTTCGCACCCGCTCCGATTAAAACATTATTGCCAAGCGTCGGGTGACGTTTACAATGTTCTTTTCCGGTTCCGCCTAAGGTTGAACCATGATACATAAGGCAATCATCACCGATTATTGCGGTCTCACCGATTACCACACCCATGCCATGGTCGATGAAGAGTCTTTTTCCGATTTTGGCGGCGGGATGAATTTCGATACCATAAAGCATTCGCACAAAATACATTATCCCTTCCGCAATCAGTTTTAATTTAATCTTATAAAGAAAATGAGCGATGCGATAAAAGAAGATAGCTTTAACTCCGGGATAAAAAAGAATGATTTGAAAATAATTACGGGCGGCAGGATCCCTTGCTTTAATTGATCGAAGATATGCAAACATTGTCTCACTCCATTTTCTATTTATATATTATATGCATTTTTTTATACACTGTTATTTATTATACTTTATTTTTTTATATTTTTCAGGAAAATGATTTTAAAAAAAGCCCCCAAGAGGGAGCTTTCAGGAGTAAGAATGAAAAAAATATTCAATCTGGCGGTCATCCTTTCACGCTGCCGAATGTAACACCCCTGATAATAAATCTTGATAGGAAAAGATAGATCAGAATCAACGGTATGACGCCGATTAAAATCATCATATAAATCATACCCAGGTCAGTCTTATCGTCCATACTTCTTAAGAGTCCGATCAAAATCGGAACGGTCAATCTTGATTTATCTTTAAGCAGGAGCGAAGGAATAAAGTAATTATTCCAAGAACTGACGAAAGCAAAGATGGCTTGAACGGCAAGCGCAGGTTTCATAATCGGAAGAACGATTTGGTGAAAGGTTCTGATTTCGCTTGCGCCGTCGATTCTTGCCGACTCAACAATTTCAAAAGGTAGATTGCTTTCCAAATATTTTTTCATAAAAAAGAAAATAATCGGTGAAGAAATCGAGGGAATTATTAAAGGTATAAAGGAATCGGTCAGTCTCCAATCATACATAATTTTAATAAAACCCAAGGCTGAAATTTGAGTCGGAACCATCATTAAAAGCAAGATAAATACATAAGCAAATCTGCGCAAGCGAAAATTATACATATGAATTCCGTACGCAGTTAAAGCCGAAAAATAAGAAGCTAAACCCGCTACCGAAATCGAAACAAACATACTGTTTAAAAGACCGGTGAAAATCGGGATCGAATCAAGAGCTTTTAGATTTCGAAAATTATATAGAATGGCTCTTCCGGGGAGAATGGCAAACTCTCTTCTGATTTCAGCATTGTATGGTTTTAGGAACCGATGATCCGGTCGAAGTTCTCTTCGTTCCAACAATAAATTACAAGAGTTTTCCCCTTGTCCTCAGTCTGACCAGAAGGTCCTTCAGTGTCATCACAGCCCATAAACACGAAAGCGCTTACAAGCAAAAGCAAGAAAACAAAAAACTTTTTCATTTTTCCCTCCTCTATATTTTCTTTACAGTATCGCCTATAATTACTTCGCCCGGAATGACAATTTGTTCCGGTATAAATAGTTTCGGATTTTCAATCATGTCGATTAATTTATCAGCAGCCG
>DUTX01000021.1 GCA_012841865.1 Acholeplasmataceae bacterium
TTAAAAGTTGCTCTTTCCCTGTTTCAGTTATTCTGGCGATATATTTCATAATCCCTCCCTTATGTAAAGTAAAAAACCCGAGCAAACATATGCTCGGGCATAATTTTAATATATTTACTCCCCTAGCACACATCCATTTCCTTCCGATTTTATTCTATCAAAAAAATAAGTAATGGTCAATAATTATCAAAATAAAATATTAAAACTCCATTTGTGTCGAAAAAACAAAAATGGAGTTAAATTTTTATTTCATAAATTTCTTAAGCAATTTAAGATTTTTAAAGGGCGGATAGCGAAAAGGAATATCAATCAAATTAGATTTCTTCATGATACTCTTTTTATGGCTAAATGTATCAAAGCTTGCTTTACCGTGATAGTTTCCGATTCCGCTTTCACCGACACCACCAAAAGGAAGATAGGGTGTTGCGAGATGTACTATCGTATCATTAATGCAACCGCCACCATGTGATATGCTCGTTAAAATGGTTTTTTCTTTAACTTTGAAAGTTGTAAAGAAATAAAGAGCAAGTGGTTTTGGTCTTGAGTTTACTTTATTAATTACCTCATTTAAATCAGAAAAATCTAATATTGGAAGTAAGGGACCGAAGATTTCTTCTTGCATAATGGGGCTATCCCAGCTGACATTATCGAGAATCGTTGGTTCAATGCGGTTTAGTTTTGAATCTGATTTGCCGCCGTAATAGATTTTTCCGCTTTCCATTAAACCAAGCAAGCGGTTAAAATGACGTTCATTAACAATTTTCGGAAACCTGTATTCTTCCCTTAGTGCTTCTGAAAAAAATTTTTCAATATATTTTACCATGTATTCTAGCAGCTTTTCTTTTACATTCTTCTGGACAAATACATAATCAGGTGCGACACAGGTTTGCCCTGCATTGATGAATTTACCCCATATGATTCTTTTTGCTGCTAATTTGATGTTTGCTGACTCATCTACAATACAAGGACTTTTCCCACCTAACTCTAAACTTATTGGTGTCAGGTGTTTTGCTGCAGCTTCCATAACTAATCTACCGACTGTAGGTCCACCAGTAAAGAAGATATAATCAAATTGTTGTTTTAAGAGATCTTGGTTGGCTTCTCTTCCGCCGAGCACGACAGTAATATATTCCGGTTCGAATGTTTTCTCAATCAGCTTAGCAATTGCTTCTGAAGTTTTCGGAGAATAATTAGAGGGTTTTACCAAAGCACAATTTCCGGCAGCAATTGCTCCGACCAAAGGAGCAATCGTTAACTGGAAGGGATAATTCCAGGGGGACATAATCAAAACAACCCCATAGGGCTCGGAGTAGATTTTTGATTTTGCGGGAAATTGTGCAAGCGGGGTTTTTACTTTTTTCGGCTTTGCCCAGGACTTAAACCGCTTTAAAATATACCTAATTTCCTCAAGCACAATCCCGATTTCCGTCATATAAGCTTCAAAAGCTGATTTATTTAAATCTTGTGCTAGAGCAGCCAAGATTTCTTCTTCATGATCAAGAATAGCTTTTCTTAGTTTCTTTAGTTGTTCGGCACGAAACTTTAAATCTTTGGTAAGATTGTTTTGAAAGAAATACCTTTGCTTTTGTACAACTTCTCTTATACTAATCATCTTTAACCTCCTATTTCGGTTATTTTAAGATAGAGCTTCCGAAAATCTTCTCTTGTAAAGATTTTTGGAACCGGATAAAGAGGATTGGCTTCACGATAAGCTCTTTCAATCATCAATTCCAAATAATTCAAATCAGGAACTTTAATCTTTTTCGGAATCTTCATCCGCTCATTCATTTTTTCAATCGCTTCTGTAAATTGATTAGCTTTCTTGCTTTCGGAATCCGCATCCGTTCCGATACCGACCAAATCAGCAAGACTAACCAATTTGCGCTCTACATGCTTTCCGTAATACCTCAACACATGCGGTAAAATCACCGCATTCGCTAATCCATGCGGGATATTATAAAATCCTCCAAAAGTATGAGCAATAGCATGGACATTACCGACATAGGCTCTTGTGAAAGCGAGGCCGGCATAATAAGAAGCCTTAAGCATATTTAGCCTTGCTTCTAAATCATTTCCATCTAAATACGCTTTTTCTAAATCATGAAAAATTATTTTTATGGCCTTTCTTGCATATTCTATTGTTTCTTTAGTATTGCTTCTTCCAATATAAGCCTCAACCGCATGCGTTAATGCATCCATCCCCGTTGTTGCAGTAAGATGGGGAGGTAAGCCTAAGGTTAAAAGCGGATCATGAACGGCAATATGAGGGATCAAATTTACATCGTTTATTGCATATTTATCATGAGTTTTACTGTCTGTTATTACTGCAGCCAAAGTTCCTTCGCTACCTGTTCCGGCAGTTGTCGGTATAGCAATCAGTGTCGGAATTTTCTTTCTGACTTTTAAGACGCCTTTCATTTTATTCAAACTCTTGTTTGGGCGCGCGATTCTTGCTCCCACACCTTTAGCACAATCAATCGCAGTTCCGCCACCAAAACCGATTATCGCCTCACATTCATTTTCCAAAAAAATACTTACTGCCTCTTCTACATTATCGACAGTCGGATTGGGAACAGTTTTATCATATATCACATAGTCGATACCTTCATTTTTTAAGCCGCTTTCTAAATTCTTAGTCAATCCCAAATCCATAATACCTTGATCGGTTACAATTAATACTTTAGAAATCCCTTTTTCTAAGATCAATTCCGGCAAATCCAGCAAAGATCCGCTTCCAGAAAGCAGTTCAGGTTTTTGCCATTTTAAAAAATAAGCAAAAACACGGAAAACAAACTGATAAATCCGAAAAAATAAGTTTTTCATGACTTCCTCCCTTACACATAATTGGAGTTATGCTCCATAGCTATAGCAGTGATAGAAACAATCAGTACAGCAATAATCAAATTTTTAAAATTATCTGCTAAGCTTTCCTCAATCTCAGAGACGAGATAAGTCCAAGCAACGATTATTGCTGCATAAAATTGAACTTCTCTTTTATAAACAAGCAAATTATTAAACATTTTATATTTAAGCAGTTGCTGATAAACAGATTCTACATTCTTAACTATTTCATCTATTTCTGCTGGTATTAAAGCAAGTAAACCTAAAGCTGGTGTGACATGACGTTTCTGGAGTTTAATATTTTTTTCGTTTAATTTGTTGTTTATTTTCAATAGCTTATTTTCTAAATTAAACGGTTCTTCATTAAAAGTTAAAATATAAGTTGTTAAGAGATTAATTGAAACCTTCTTTTTTAAGTTCTGATAATAATTCTCTGCTTTTCTTAATGTATAAGTACTATCAGATTCGGTCATTGCCATTAATCCAGCAATAACATAATCCCTGGATGAAGTAAGAAACAGATGGTTTTCCTTCATACCCTGGAA
>DUTX01000022.1 GCA_012841865.1 Acholeplasmataceae bacterium
TATAAAGTTCTAGTTCTTTCGCATTCTCCGCTATTTCCGCAAGCTTTGCTTTTAACTCTTCAATTAATTGCATATTCGCTTGAATCTTTGTTTCCATTTCAGAAATGATTTCCGCCGTAAACTTAGCAATTTTTGGAAGACCCACTTCAAGAAAACCTAAAGACTTAACCCTTTCCATAACTTCAGCATCATCATGCACATAGTTTACAAATAAAAAGGCCAAGCCGTCTGCTCCCGCTCCCAACTCTTTTACCTCGCCGCCTGTTTCCAAAATTATCAGTTTTAAATCTTCACTTTTACCTTGTTTTAAAAAACCGGTATGAAAGACTGAGAATTTGGTGTTGGTTAAGTCGGAAAGACGGATGTCCAAATCCTGCCATGGGAGGTAGTACTTTCTTTGGTCTTCAAAAGATTCAATCTCAGCTTCTAATTGTTCAATTTTAAAGTCAATTTCTTCAATTTCCGAAAGTACTTCTTCGCGCTTGTGATCAACGTGAACAAACTCATCATAGCTGATTCTAACTTCGTCCCTGATTAAACCCTTCTTTTCCCGGAAACGTTCAATCAGCTTCAAAGATTTTTCTGCTCTTTGCAATAAAACTTCTTCCTGCGATGAATCGCCGGCAGTCTCGCTATCCGCAGGCGGAATCGGCATAAACACACCCGCTTTTTGAAGCGACTTCAACAACTTATCCTTGTCATCTTTCATAACGACAAGTTTAGCTTTCTTCATCGCAACAATCATAAGTCAAAGACCTTTCCTAAAATGAATTCAACTGCTTGATTCATCCTTGAATCAGCTTGAGACTTCAGTTCGTCATCAGCTTTTTGATACAAAGCATCGATTTCTTTCGCTTTTTCAAGAACTTTTTGCTTAATCTCTTCATTTATTTTTGCTTCTTTTGAAGATGCCTCGGCATATAAAAGTTTAACCTTTTCCTCGCTTTCAAGTCTAGTCTTATCCAAGAGCTCATTGACTTCCTCTGTTGCTTGAGCGCGGATTTCTTCAGCTTTCTTTTCTGCCGTCTGAATCGATTCAAAGATAGACATCCATTTCACCACCTTTTATATCTATAGTATTATACCATAATAAAAATAAAATTACCAGATTTATCAAAGCAAAGAAATTTAATAAAAAGAAAAAGAGATTAAACAACCTCTTTACTTTTCATTCGGCTCGATATGAGCATTAAGTTCAACGCTTTTTTTTAATTTCTGATTTAAGATGTTTTCTAAACGATGGCTTAAATCATGAGCTTCTTTAATTGTCATTTCAGGATTTAAAATTAAATGCAAATCAACAAAGATATAATCTTTCCTACCCCTGCTTCTGATTTTATGAACGTCGATAATATCTTTTTCGCTTGCATAAATAATTTCCGAAATAATCTCCGGAGCAATCATCGTTTTATCCAACAAAATATGAAGTGCATCTTTAAAGATCGAAAGACAAGAAAGAATAATTAAGGCGACAATTACCAAAGAAACAATCGGATCAATTAGAGGCGATGCTCCTGCTTTAATCAAAATTAAAGTTAAGATTACACCAAAGGAAATTAAGATATCGGTTGCGGTATGGGTCGCATCCGCAATCAAAATCTCACTTTTATACTTTTTCCCTTTCTGATATTCCGTGATGCTGATAATAATGTTACCAAAAAAACCTAAGCCTAAAAACAGCATACTCCAAAAATCGAATACGGGAAGCACCGGATCAGAAAATTTAGACACTGTTACTTTAATCATTTGTATCGATAACAATAAGAGAATTATTCCGATAATAAAACTGGCAATCGTTTCAAACTTTTGATATCCATACGGATGGCTCTTATCGGCAGGTCTTCCTGCAAGCTTGATTCCGACTAAACCGATAATGTTTGTAAAACTATCGCCTAAGGCATGATATGAATCTGCAAGCAAACTATTGCTTTTGATTTTTAAGGCAATAATAATTTTTAATCCGGCAATCAAGGCATTGAAGAACAATACTAACCAAAGGATTTGAGATATCTTTTTATACTTCGCCATTACATCCCTTCTTAAAAATGACCTGCAAGAGTCCATTGCAGGTTCCGCACAATAGAATGGTGCTGTCATTAGTAAATTATTCAAAAAAAAATGTTTTGTTACTTTTAGGTGACTGTAATATTTTGAAAATAATATTTAATCAAAGCTTCCTTTTCAGAAAAATATATAGCATAATCTTTGAAAAAATCATTACTTAAATCTTCAAAAAACAGCAAACGAAAGCTATTTTCATTATAATTTTTATAGCGATAAAGCAGTTTTGCCTGAAAGTTCTCTAAATTAATATTTCCGTCCTTATCCTTTTTAATATCGAGACTTGCTCCCATTCCAATCAATCTGTCGATTCCAATTTGATCGGAAAGAAAATTGCCGAGCGAATACATTACAAAAGTCTTTCTTTCTTCATTTTCGATTAAATCCACCGGTTGAATCACATGGGGATGATGCCCGATAATAACATCGGCTCCAAGAGCGGATAAATATTTTGCTTGTTTAATTTGCGTTTCATTTGGTAAATCCTGATACTCTTCTCCCCAATGCATAGATACAATAAAGACATCAACAAAATCTCTGATTTTAAAATCACTCTTTGCTTTTTCATCACTATATACATTGGCTAGGTATGTTTTTCCGGCGGGATGTAATATCCCGTTTGTTCCGTAGGTGTAGGCAACAAAGGCAAACTTAATCCCATTTGTTTCAAAAATTCGCACCTGAGATTCGTCCGGATTTAAAACTGAACCTGAATGAATCACATCTTTGCTGTTCCAATAATTGACGGAATTGATAATAGCTTTTTCACCGCGGTCCAAAGTATGATTATTTGCAAGCGAAATCAAATTGAAACCAGCATCAATCAAGGCATCTCCCATCTCCTGCGGAGTATTAAAAGCTGGATAGGTGGAAAGCCCCAATTCAACTCCGCCTAATATTGTTTCTTGATTGATAAATCGCAAATCAAAATTCTCTAAGTATGGCTTTATATCAATAAATATTGGGTGAAAATCATATGTGTCCTGAGTTTTTGCGGAAGCGTAGATTGTTCCGTGAACTAAATTATCACCAAAAGCAACCAAAGAAACAAGGTTTTCTGCATCTTCAGGAACATCTTGATTTTCCTTTTTCTTTGTTTTTGCAACACAACTTGTGATAATAAAAATTCCAATCAATAACAAAATCAATCTTTTCATATTTTCACCGTTTATATTTTTTCCTTATTTTCGGAAAATTCACTTGGAAATAATATCATTAAAATTTTAAAAAAGCCCCTAAAAAAGAGGCTTTAAAATAAAATTTATTCGGTTCTTAAAGCAATAACCGGATCGCGTTTTGCTGCAAAACTTGACGGAATCAAACCAGCAATAAAGGTTAATAAAACACTGATTAGAATCAAAGCAATAGCGGTTATCGGACTAAGAATTGCAAGATTACTGATTGATGTGAGACCCTTTAAAATCGAATTAATCGGAATTAGTGCAGTCACAGTTATAAAGATACCTAGAGCTCCCGCAAGCAAGCCAATAATAATCGCTTCCGCATTAAACACGCGCGCAATATCTTTCTTTCTGGCTCCGATACTACGAAGAATTCCGATTTCTTTGGTTCGCTCAAGTACGGAAATATAGGTAATGATGCCAATCATGATTGATGAAACCACAAGCGAAATTGAGGTAAAAACAATTAGAACAATACTAATGGCATCAATCAAAGTATTTAACGAATCAACCATTACGCCCATTAAATCGGTATAATAGACACCTGCATCGTGCCCGGCTTTTTCAGCAGCTTTTTTCTGCTCGGGGGTTGCAGTCTCTTCGGTAATGCCGTGTTCCCGATAGTATTCCGCAATCGCTTCTTCTTTTCTTGCATTATTCCATTCGTCAAGATAATCTTTGATTGCTTCCTTGGAAGCAAAATCAACGGGGTAAACTTTAATTCTTTTTGGTTTTTTCAAACCACCGAATTTTATTAACATAGCTTCCCTTTGCATTTCGGCAGGTTCTAAGCCAGAATAAGCTTCACCTGTTTCTGGATTTAGTTCTTCATTCTCATTAGTCCATTTAACAATCTCGGAATTTGAGTTTCTTTCAAAAATATAATCAAAAAGATCTAGCGTATAACCGATTGCACCAGTTAAAGCTCCGATTGCGGTTGCTTCATTGGTACGAACGATTCCGACAATTTCTAACTCGACTACATCCGGTCCCGTAGAATTATATAAATTCTCGGTCATTCCTCTTGTTGAAAATTTTGTGCCGTCAAAGTTATAATAACTATCATTTAAAAATAATTTATATTTTGTACCGAGGAGTTCTTCAAAATCAAAACTTTCACGCTCCGAATCGATCGTAATTCCTAATTCTTCAAAAACCTCATCGCTTATTTGATTAAATTTATTCACGACAAGCACAATATCTTCTTTATTTTGCGGAGCTCTGCCGCCGATAATATCGTATTGGCTTTTAAAAAAGGAATATTCTTCTACGGTATGGGCCTTAGGAATCTGCGACCAGTTTCTCATGGAAATCCTTTTGTATATTTTTTCATCAGCATTATCAATATCCTTAAAGACATTAAACGCAGTATCATATTCGTAAATAATTGAATTATACAAGTCCGGATCAATATTCTTGATAACATTTTCGATATATTCAAGGGATAAATTATTTATGATAACCGCACTTCTAAAACTTTTGGTAATATACACTCTTTCTTCTGTCGGATATTCCTTTACTCGATCACGATATGGTTGCATTCCCATAATTTGATCAATATCTGGTGTAACAGCTGCAATTTCAAGCGGATAACCTGATAAAGTATCGCTTTGCATTTTGTTAACATAATTTTGAAATCCATTCGCAACCGAAGCTACCAAAGCAATACCGATAATGCCGATGCTTCCAGCGAAAGCTACCATCAATGTCCGCCACTTTTTTGTTAATAAGTTCTTTAAACTTAAGCCAAAAGCCGTGATAAAGGACATTGAGGTTCTTTCTTTCCTTGATACACCCTTGCGTCTTTTCTTTCTCGGTTCCGGAACAAATTTCGGTTCTTCTGTATAATAAGGTTTGGTATCATCAATTATCAAGCCGTCAAGCAATCTGATTATCCTGGTAGCATATCGATTGGCAAGATCGGGATTATGCGTAACCATGATTACCAAACGGTCTTTGGAAATTTCTTTAAGAATTTCCATAATCTGAATGCTTGTTTCACTGTCGATGGCACCAGTTGGTTCATCCGCAAGAATAATATCAGGATTGTTAACTAGAGCTCGAGCAATTGCGACCCTTTGCATTTGGCCGCCGGATAGTTGATTAGGTTTTTTATAAATTTGGTCGTGCAAACCCACGCTTTCTAAAGCAGCGATGGCCCGAGCTTTTCTTTCAGCCTTGGAGATTCCGGAAAGTGTTAAAGCGAGTTCAACATTCCCGAGGACATTCTGATGGTGAATCAAATTATAAGATTGGAAAACAAAACCAATCGTATGGTTCCGATAACTGTCCCAATTATAATCGCGGAAGAATTTGGTTGATTTGCCGTTAATAAGCAAATCACCGCTGGTATAACGGTCAAGTCCGCCAATTATATTAAGCATGGTCGTCTTACCGCACCCGGAAGGACCTAAGACCGCAACA
>DUTX01000023.1 GCA_012841865.1 Acholeplasmataceae bacterium
ACACTACCAAACAAGGTCTTTCTTTATCTTCTTCCCCTTCTTTTTTCTCTTTTACCTTGATAATTAATCCTTGGCATCCTTGTTTGATTGCCTTATTAAACCATTTGTAGAGAGTTTTTAAACCTGCATCGCTACTGCGGTATTTATTTTCATGCCTTCTGTCCTCGATGACTATATCTCCTTTCCTTTTCCCAGCACCCGAATATTCAACTCTTTCGGCTTTTAATCCCTTACTTTGCGCTTTATAAACTATTCGATATTCAAAGTTTTTTCCCCTTCTTTGGTTTTCCGCTCCTTCTTTCTTTTTAGTTTTTTTGTTTCTCATTTTAACCTCCTTATAGTAACCCTATTACCCGCCAATCAATGTTTTCTTCTTTCACAAACCCTATCACTAAATAATCTTTATCCCCAAATTTAGGAATGTTTTCAGCTATTTTTAATTGTTCTTTTGGTATTCCTAACTTATCACTAAATATAGGAATATTTTCATTGCTAACTAAAGAACACCACTCTCTTTTTCTAAACATGTCCCTTACGTCTGGTAAAGATACTACGTCTATATACACTCTACAATAATCAGGAAAAATTTCGGGAATAAAAGAATCAGCAAGAATAATCATTCTTCTATCGCCTCTACGGGTGTTACAATATAAATATATTCCTTACTTTTCAACACTATTGGAGATTTCTCGCCCATGAATTTTAGTTTAACTTTTTCGTCCTCAATTCTACTCAATGGTTGTAACAAATATTTAAGGTTGCACATAATATTTATAGAACCATAAGCTTCAAGAACTGGAACTATTTCTTTAAATTTGCCTTGTTCGCCAAATCCTGAAAGATTAAAAGTATCGCTTATGTTAATACTAATCAAATTGGTAATTAAAGAAGCACGGTTAAGAGATTGAATTAAATTTTCTCTCCAAATTTCGCAATCGCAACAACCAAATTCTTCCTTGGGGATTACTCGTTCGTAATTTGGGAATTCTCCCCCTGCTAAATTAGCAAAAACAACAATATTTTCTTCAATATCATTACAGCTAAAAGATACAAGATTATCGCCAAACTGAATACTAATTTCTCCCTGGTCAAATAAAATATTTTCTAATCCTAAAATCGTATCTCTTGATAATAATACTTTCTTGTGTTCTATTGTTTCTTCTTCATTAGCTATAATCGAACAAATTGCTAATCGGCGGTCGTCGCTCGCTACTATTTTCAATAATTCGTATTGGTAATCGAATAACACTGAAGCCTTAAATGGTTCATACCAATCCCGAGTGGGAACAAAATCCACTTTTTTAAACGCATTCTTTAAATCAGAAGCAAGAACAGAAATTTTACTTCCCATAAGTTCGGGAAAAGAAGGAAACTCTTGAGAAGAAATGATAGGAAGCTCTAATTCATTATTATCGGAATAAACCATTAAGCTTTGCTCGGTTTGTTCTAACTTAACATTCCCTTTTATTGATTGCAAGAAATCACACAAAAGCTTTCCGTTAACACAACAATCTAATTTAAAATCACAATCTATGGTGATTTTAACACTTATATCATTGCCAATAGCAAAAATGTTTAAATCCTCACCATTACCTTTAAGTAATGTAGCCCCCAAAATCGGATGAGAAACATTCCGAGGGATAATTGAAACAGCCTTTTTTAAGGCTTTGACAAAGTTATTCATTTTCTTTCCTCCTTTTTTCATATTCGTAATACTCTTTCTTGCTTACCCATCCCGTCCACCACCAATCGGTAGCACTCTCTTCGGGTGAATGAATTCGGTCTGGCGCTCTCCCTGTCATTTCAAAATATCTCCGTCTAACTTCTTCTTCGTTCAAATCTTTCCTCCAAACCACATATTCACTTCGTCCGTCTATCCAATCGTCCATTATTTACCTCCTTTTCTTTTTTATCCTCTAACTCTACACTAATTTTACGAAACCAAAATTCGTCTATTATCATAGTAATCTCGTCAAATATTTCTGATTTTTCTTGATAAGATAACAACAAATCTACCA
>DUTX01000024.1 GCA_012841865.1 Acholeplasmataceae bacterium
ATAATCGCGGAAGAATTTGGTTGATTTGCCGTTAATAAGCAAATCACCGCTGGTATAACGGTCAAGTCCGCCAATTATATTAAGCATGGTCGTCTTACCGCACCCGGAAGGACCTAAGACCGCAACAAATTCGTTTTTTCGGAATTCGAGACTAACACCCTTTAAAGCTTCTACTTTACTATCTCCCATGGGATAGTCTTTTTTTATGTTCTTTAATTTTAACATCAAACTAACCTCATTTTAAAACATTCTAACTATATAAGTATATTATAATATATTTTCTTAAATTTATCTAAAAAATGTATAAAACCCTTAGACATTATATGCGGAAGGGCAATTCTCCATAACAATTGATTATATAATGATACTAGTTTTAAAAAACAGTTCCTTTTAAAAATCGGAACCGTTTAATTATCTAGATATCATATTTTGATAATATCTGTGAAGGTGTGAGCCTCAACAAGCTCCAAACCGGAAGTAAACCTACTAAAGTATTAATGCCGGCCATAAAAGCGAAAGACAATATCGGTAAGAACCAAGGATAATAGATCGCATCACTAGTAAACTTATTCCCTTCCGCAACAAACCAAGTTACAAGGCCAATTCCCAAAAAGGAAGCTATTCCGGTTAAAACCAAAATTTCGGAAATAAAGATTTTGTAAACATTCATTTTCCTTACTCCAAGCGCTCGGTAAACACCGACTTCATAAACTCGGGCAATTAATCGGGAGCGCATCAAAAAGTAAAGAAAGATTAACGATGCAGAGATTATAATCAAAGACATAGTATATATCTGAGGAGAAAAGGCATAATCTTTTGCCCGTTTATATTCCATTTGATACATATCTATCCCTTTCATCCCTGCGGCTTTGACTTTTGAAATCGTCTCGGTTTTATCTTCGGAATATATTAAAATGTGCCGATTGAAAATAAGATCATTATAATAATGAAATTCCATTTCCGCATCCGTAAGCAAGGCGCTGCTAACAATTCTTGTAGGATTGGGTTCATCATATACACCGACAATTTCATAGCTGGCTACCTCATATTTGCCTAAGGTAATTGTTTTTTCCATTTTGCTGGAATTAAAAAAATAACTATTAACAAGGACTTGGTTGTCTTTAAGTTTGAGGTCTTTAACCGGTTTTGCTTCCACAATCCCATTAACTAAATCTTCCAAATCATAATAATGTTCTACTGAACTGAGGCTGAGCGGAGCAAGATTATTATCAGAGTAGGGACTATTATAAACTAAACTCATATACTCTAAATCGAGTAAATATAAGTTGGGATTATTATTATCGACAACACCGACAATATCAAAGGCCTTCTCGCCGACATAAACTTTAATATCCAATAATTGTTCAAAATAGCTCAAACCGCCGATAATAAATTGTCGGCTTTGGAGAATTTGCTCGGCCAAGTATTTATCGATTACCAGCTCTCCTCCTTTTTCAGGCAATCTTCCCAAAACTATTTTCGGGTTTTCTATTATCCCAATCGGCATAAAGGAGTTCAATGGTCCGGAATGGCCGTATTCAGAAAGTTGTTGGTAAAAATTTAATTCGTAGCGGGAGACATCCACTTTGTTTGGATTAGCAACAAGGAGGTCAGCACCAAGGGTTGCCTCAAAATCTTTCAACTCCTCAATTTTTTTAAATTGATGATTTTCGATATAGATTAAGTTTCGATTAAAGAAAAGAAAACTTGTTTCATCTACATAGGTAGAGATAAAGAAATTCATAAAACCGATCGTTACCATAATCGCGGAGAGAAAAATAACAAAATAGATTAATTTTTGACGCCGTCGCATTCCGCTTAAATGTCTGAAAGCAAGCTTTAAAGTCTGTCCAAAACCTAGGACGTTTTTTTTGCTTTTAACGCTTTCTTCAATCGGTGGTAAATAATAATCAAATTTTTCAATACTTTCCGATTTAATTACCGGTTTTTTGGAATCAATTACTTTAATTTCGCTGTCTCGATCGATAAATTTGATTTTCAAGTTTTGAACTTCTGAGTTTATATAAAATGTCCCGTCTTTAAAAATGATGTTTAAATCTAGTTTCGGTCTTTCCTTCTCAAAGAAATACTTTATATTCAGATCATCTGCGGATATCTCTTCCTTTTTGAATTCCTGTAAATATAAATTCCGATCGTCTTGGCTTTGAAATACTCTATCTTCGCTTAGAATTCTCTCTTGAACAATTTTTCCGTCAGAAAGTTCATAAATAAAATCGCCATAGAATTCCGCAAGTCTCCGTTCATGAGTCACCAGGATAACCAGGCACTCTCGCGAAATCTTTTTAATAATATTCATTATTTGGGTTGTGTTCTTTTCATCCAAGTTTCCCGTCGGCTCGTCCGCAATCACCACCTCGGGACTTTTAACCAAAGCACGAGCGATAGCGATGCGTTGTTGTTGACCGCCGGAAAGCTGAGTCGGTTTCCTTTTTTTATAGTTCTCCATGCCGACAGCAGCAAGGGCATAATCAATTCTCATATCAATTTCATCTTTAGGCAGGTTCAACATATTTAAAACAAATTCTAAATTTTGGTAAACCGTTAAATCTGGTAAAAGAACATAATTTTGAAAGACATATCCAAAATAACGATTCCTAATCATATCCCAATTCTGGGCACGGTAATGTTTTAAAACATAATCTTTAAAAACAATCTCACCGCTGTCTACTTTATCAAGACCCCCGAGAACATTCAAAAGCGTTGTTTTACCACTGCCTGAAGGTCCGAGCAAACAAACCAGGCCGGTTTTTGGAAACTTTAAGGAAGTGTCATTGATAACATGAATCTCATTGGATTTTCTACGGTTGAAATATTTATTTAGGCTTCTGGCTTCAATCATAATTACACCTCAACCTTCAAGTTTGAAAACAAACTCTTGCCTTTTTGATAACGGATAAATCTCATCGTGATAAAAACTGCCAATAAGAAATTTATTATTCCTACCAATAAATAGTCCTTAAATTCATAAACGTCCATAATCGGATATTTCAATCTGATAAACTGATAGACGAGAACAAAGAAAAGATATGCAAAGATGAAAGATGTAAGGATTTCTAAAAAGATAATCTGCCGAATATTTGTTTTCTGAAACCCGATAATTCTTAAAATAGTGTAATCATGGATCTTACTGTTAAGAATTGCACGATAGATCAAATAAGACAAGAGGTAGATTACCAAGAGGGTAAAAGCTAGGATAAGACGCATAAAAAACTTATAGATGATATCGTCAATCGTCTGGTACTGTCTGTTAAAAGAAAGGTGGACAGAATATCCATAATAACCTTCCTTATATAGACTTTGCAATACACTTTGAGCATCGCTTACTTTATATAAATCTAAAGTGTATTGGGGATATTCCGGTGGAACAATAGTCTCAAAAAGTTCGGGACTGATATAAATAATCCGATAATCACTTTCTTTTTGGCATTCAACAGGGATAAGAACTCTATCTTTCCATTTCAATGTATATTCATCTCTATTAACATAATCATTTAGATCAAATGAGGAAACTTGATTCCCGGTTAGTTTTTTATCTGGAAAAACACGATAAAAATTATGGATAAAAAAATCTTCGGAATTTTCGATCGTAATTGTAAAATCACCAGAAAAGCGCGTATAATTATATAGGTTTTTTAATTCGTCCTCCGTAATAACATATTTTCCGGCTTGCTCCGGATTATTGTAAATACCCACAAGTTTATAGTTTTTTCTGAGGCTGAAATAATTCAAACTGATATAAAACTCTATGTCCTTTTCAAGAAAACCTTCTACTGAGTTCAGATATTCTTCATAAACATATGTACAAAGAAGGATTTCGCCCTCTTCTTTTGGTATACGACCGATTAATTTTTTCTGATCAAATTTCTCGATAAAAGCCGGGAAGCCACCAAAATAAAGATAATTGTTGATTCCGGATTGACCTAGAGTAAAATTGAAATCCAATGCTGCGTCTTCTTTTATTATTCTCTTGATTTTCGGAAGTTTACTAAGCCTTTGATAATCAACATCCGTTAAAGGTTCTCCGTCTTTTCTGACGACGATTACCCGTTCTGGATAAGCATTAAAAGATTCCCGCACATAAAAACCTCTCCCATCTCCAACATTTAAAAGCGACCCGTAAATCAGAAAGACAAAAGCAACGGTCGCTAGGCTGACAAGCAGCATTAAGAGCGATTTCCGAGGTTGTCCGAAAAAGTTGTTAAGGGTCACAATTGCTGATTTTTTTAATTCCGACATCGGATTCAGAGTCTTTTCGTGCGGTTTTTGAGGGCTAAATGGTCTTATTTCTTTATCTTCAACCACTTCTCCGTCAAATAAACGGATTTTTCTAGTCACATAACTTTCCGCTTGTTCATAATTATGGGTAACTATCAAAACTAATTTTTCCTTCGCAACTTCATTAAGCAAAGCAAGTACTTGTTTGCCCGAAGCACTGTCTAAATTTCCCGTCGGCTCGTCCGCAACAATCAAATCAGAATCCTTAGCAAGTGCCCTCGCAATCGCCAATCTTTGCTTTTCGCCTCCGGATAACTTTGAGGCCCGATGCTTCAAATGCTTGTTTAAGCCGACCCGCTCTAAAATCTCGATTGCTTTCTTTCTTCTTGTTTTCAAATCATAACCTTGATTTACCAGAGCGGTTTCAACATTTCTTAATACCGAATAGGAGTCAATTAAATTATAATTTTGAAAAATAAAAGCAACTTTATTTTTTCGATATTCTTCCCAATCTTCATCATCATAATAGGAAGTTTCTTCGCCGTTTATGTAAAGTTCTCCATCTTCATAAGTATCAATGCCACTAATTACATTTAAAAGCGTGCTTTTACCGGAGCCACTTTCACCGGTTATTGCAACAAATTCACCGATATTAAATTCCAAATTAATTTTTCTTAAACCTAAACTGACGACGCCTTCATTATGATAATATTTAGAAACATTTACAAGTTTTATCATTTTTCCTCTCCAAAAAACTAGAAAAATAAGGTAAACACTGTTTCGAATAAGTTTTAAAACCATGTTAAAACTAATATCAAAAAGGAGTAAAAATTATGAGCAAGAACGATAACAACAAATTCAAAAAAGACATGTTAACTTACAATGAAGTTAAAGCTTTGCTTGCGGAACAGTACAATGCGGAATTTGGAAAAGAAAAGATTCCCGAAACAGAAAAATACAAAAATTCGACTTATCGTGATGACTTAAAACTTAATGAGACCGAATCGTTAGGAAATCCCGGCGGAACAACCGGTTAATTAGGCAGGTTAATCCTGCTTTTTTTGTTGATTCCAAAATTTTTGGATTTCCTTTTTAATCTCTTCAGGAGCAGCAATAAATTTCATATGCGACCACTCTTTCGGATAGAGATGCAAATATTTGCGGTTTGCGAAACGATCATCAATCAAAATTGCAACTCCGTAATCAGTTTCATTTCTGATTACCCTTCCTACAGCCTGAACAACTTTTGCAAAACCGGGATAGGTATAAGCAAAATCAAAACCGGCTCTAAACTTCTCATCAAAATGAGATTTAACCACATTATTGTAGCCCCCATACATCGGCAGTCCGGTTCCAACAATAATCACACCGCTCAACATATCGCCGATATAGTCAATTCCTTCAGAAAACATCCCCCCCAATACAAAAAGACCAATTTGTGTTTTAGCCGTATCTTTAAATAAATTTATAACCTCTTCCCTTTCATCCTGAGTAAAATCCTGTTTTTGAACAATATATTCAACCCCCTCCTCAGTTTCTAATTCTTCATAAACAAGATTTAAATATTGATAACTAGGGAAAAAGACAATATAATTACCTACCTTACTTTGACCTAATATACGAATGATTTCTATAATCTTTTCGACGCTGGCTAATCGATCACGATATCTGGTCGAAACGGAATCATAAGTTATCAGTTTAAGATTTCCTTGTGGAAAGGGAGAATCTATCTTGATAAATGCCCCTTCATCTTGAGTCAACATTTTCTGATAATAGTGAAAGGGGTATAAGGTAGCGCTAAAGAAAACCGCTCCGGCAGTCTTTTCCTTAATAGTTTTCAAAATAAATTTGGAAGCATCCAAACAATTGACCGCAACCTTAAGATTATTCTCGGTTTTTTCAATCGTATAAACATAATCTTCATCAAAGATTTCGCTCATCTTTTGAAATCTGGTCAGATCAAGCAAGATTTTAATTATCTCAGTTTTATTCTTAATTTTTTTTGATTCCTCAAGAAAATTTTCCGTCAAGTTAATCAATTTTACAATCTGACCAATAAACTCTTCGTCTAGATTTAAAACAAAGTAATCACCAGTTTTTTTATCTTTTTCGTAATTCTCAAAAGATTTAATCACTTCAGTAAAAGTTTTGTTTAGATTAAATTTATTCTCTTTAAGCAATTTATTCAAAGTCAAAACTGAAATTTTTGAAACTTCGCCGGAATACATATCCTTGCTTCTGGAAACCAAGTTATGAGCCTCGTCAACCAAAAGAAGGGGACGGTAGATGCTGCCATCATCAAAATATCTAATTAAATGTGTCCGCGGACAAAAAGCATAATTATAATCACAAATAATTATATCCGCATGATTGCTAATGTCAAGACTATATTCAAAAGGACAAATCTTATGCTTTTCCGCAAATTCAGTAATTGTTTCTTTATTGTATAAATCAGCATTTTGAAAGATATCCTGTAAAGCTGGAAATAGTTTTGAATAATAGTCTTTCGAATAAGGGCAATTTTCCGAATCACAATCTCTTTCTTCCAAAAAGCAGATACTATCTTTTGCAGTTATTTCAATCGCTTTAGCTTTCAATCCGTGATCCATTAATAATTTCACGGTATCAAGAACCACTTTTTTACCAAGATTTTTTGCTGTCAGATAAAAAAGTTTTTGATAATGTTGATTAATTGTTTTCAAAGCTGAAAAAAGCGTCGCAATTGTCTTCCCAACTCCGGTCGGAGCGATGGCATAAAGAATTTCTTGATTTAAAAGCGAGCGATAACAAGCCCCCATAAGCTCTCGTTGTCCTTCGCGATAATTTTCAAAAGGAAAATTCAACCCGACAATTGATTTATTGCGTTCTTCTTCATGTTGATAAATAACCTTTAACCAGTACAGAAAAATTCCAATCGTATTTCGGAAAAACTCTTCCAATTCCGCAATTGAATAAACGAGATTAATGCATTTGATTTTACGGTTTTGGACTTGGATATAGGTTAATCTGATGTTGATTTTTCTTTTCTTGGAATTACGAAAATAAAAATAAGCATAAAGTTTCGCCTGGGCAAGATGGGCGGGAACACTATCTTCATCGAGATATTTTAAATCCTTGGTCGTAGATTTAATTTCCTCGATAATAATTTTATTTCCTTTTCGAATGACACCGTCAATTCTGCCGCCGATAA
>DUTX01000025.1 GCA_012841865.1 Acholeplasmataceae bacterium
ATAGCACTAAGTTTTCGGTTCATCGCTCTACACATTATTTGTGTAAGCAATAATCCTGATGCACCGACAATTGCGCCGACAGAAACCAAAAGTAGATCGCTGATCGCTAGACCGCTGATAGCACCGGCGACACCGCTGAAACTATTTAAAAACGAAATTGTTATCGGCATATCGGCCCCACCAACACGGAGCGTAAACAGCAATCCAAATAAACTCGAAAAAACAAAAGTTGAAATCAGATAGATTGTACCTAAATTCATAAAATTTATGGCACCAAAAATGACGGCAACTACCATTAAAAGCAAGAAAAGTACAGTTACAAAGAAATGCAGAGGCATGATAATCGGTTTTTGTGAGATGACTTTATGTAATTTTCCGGCAGCAATTAAACTACCGATTAGGGTTATCATCCCGACCGCGACTGCAAGTAATGCCGTTGTTTTGGAAAAAACATCAGAATTAGCACCGATTTCCAAATAAGCAAAAAGCCCGACCAAAGCGGAAGCTCCTCCGCCGACACCGTTAAAGAAGGCAACCAATTCCGGAACCTCAATCATTTTTACCTTAAGCGCCAGGATTAAGCCGAGTATAGAGCCTACTCCCATGGCTAAATATAGAATCCAATAGGGTAAAATATCTTTATAGATTAAGGTAACAATTATTCCGAGGCCAATCGCAACGGCACTGATGGCATTTCCGAGCGCTGCTTTTTCAACTTTACTCATTAAATAGATACCGAGTAAAACTAAAAGCGAAAGTAGAACACAAATTAAATAATAGAGGTTATCACTAATGATACTTCCTATAAGTAATGTAAATCTAGTCATCTTTCCGCTCCCGATGGACAAACATTTTTAACATTCTTCCGGTCACAACAAATCCTCCGACAACATTAATCATCGCCAGGATAATCGCAAGACTTCCAAAAATATATCCAAGCATTTTATAAGGTGTTTCAATCGCAAATGCTGTTGCGACCAAACTCCCAAGAATAGTAACGCCCGATAAGGCATTCATCCCTGACATCAGTGGGGTATGAAGCAAACTCGGAACTTTGTTAATTATCAAATAACCAACAATCATCGCTATAAAAAAGACAGCGATTAATATATACTGGAATTCAGTCATTAATAAGCCCTCTCTTTAGAATAAACTCATCGCTTCTTTAGTTCCGGCGTGAATAATCTCTCCGTCCTTAGTAACTAAGATTGAAGAAGTGATTTCGTCATTCAAATCAAGTTGAATTTCTCCGTCCTTCATTAAGAATTTCAAAAGATTATAAATGTTATTCGCAAACATCCAGGTAGAAGCATTCGGTATCATTCCCGGAATGTTTTTGATGCCTTCAATAATAACTCCATATTGCTCTGTCTTTTCTCCGGGAACAGTAAGTTCACAGTTTCCGCCCTGGTCAATGGAGATATCAACAATGCAGCTACCCGGTTGCATCGATTTCACCATTTCTTCAGTGATAATAATCGGCGCCACTTTCCCCGGAACCAAAGCGGAGGCTAAAATAATATCCGCTTTCTGAACGTATTCTTTCAAAACTTCTCTTTCCTTCTTAAGCCAAAAATTCGGTAAATCCTTAGCGAACTTCCGATCAGAGCTTAAAGCAATTTCTTCCGGAATTCCAAGTTCAATTACCTTCGCACCTAAAGATTTAGCTTGTTCACAAGCTTCCGGACGAATGTCAACCGCATGCACAATTGCTCCTAAACCTTTCGCTGTCGCAATCGCTCTAAGGCCCGCAACCCCCGCACCGATTACTAAGACATTTGCTGGTTTAATCATGCCAACGGCACTACCGATCATCGGCATAAACCGGGAGATATTATTTGCTGCCATCAACATTCCTTTATAGCCAGCGCAAGTGCTCATTGAAGATAAAGCATCCATAGTTTGAGCGCGGCTAATTCTGGGGACGCTATCTAAAGTTAATCCGATTACTCCTTTTTTCGCAAGCTCCTTAACCATATCATGATTTGCTGGAGCTGCGGGATGTAAAAAGGTAATCAGATATTGTCCGGTATGCATCATCTCGATTTCATGTCTATTTTTTGTATGATTAAATTGCGGTTCTTTTACTTTCAAAATCACATCAGCTTGTTTGTAAATCCCTTCCGGATTGGCTACGATTTCCGCTCCGGCAGCTAGATAATCTTCATCAAAATAATGACTGGCTGCTCCGGCTCCTTTTTCTACAAGCACTTTTAGGCCATCTTGAACCATTTTCCTTACAGTGTCGGGAATTGCGGAAACACGTTTCTCGCCTTGCATTATTTCTTTCGGTATTCCAATTATCATATTTCCCTCCGTTTGTTTTAGTTTAAGAAACTTATTTCTTTACGGCTATGAATATAACATATTAAAACAAGAAATTCAAGCGTTTTCATTATTTACACAAAACAAAAAA
>DUTX01000026.1 GCA_012841865.1 Acholeplasmataceae bacterium
GATAAAGTGATTGATTTTCATATGATATAACCTTGTATTATAACGATTTATGCGTATTTTTAATACTAATGTGGGACGAAAATAAAAGTGCCTTGTTTAAATGTTTTGCAAAGGCACTTTGTCATCAAGCTGACATAAGCTTTTGCTTATGTTTCTTGTTTCTTTTTAAATATTCGGTTAAATACCAAAAACTGAAATGGTAAAATTATAAACGTTACCGGGATTGGTATATACTTAATTAATTCGGGTTTGTTAAAATGTAATATTAGTTTTTCAAAACCCAAGGTTAGCGCATTGCTTAAGAAGAGCTTAGCGAGGAAAGTCAGCATCGCTTGGATAAAAGAAGAATGATTCGTTTTGGAACGATAAGTAAATGTCGCATTTGCAAAATAAGAAAAAACTGAGGCGGTAATAAAAGCAACCGTATTTGCTAGAAGTGTACTTACAGCAAGCAAGAGATTAAAGATTGCGAGATGTACCAGTGTGTTGATGATGCCGATAATACAGAATATGATAAAGTTACGAGAAAAGAAGGTTTTAAAAATATTAGTCATGCTTACACTCAATATTCGACTCTTTGGTTAGGTAGAGAGGCCTTGATAAGCTTTGGTCACGAATATCATAGACCAGTCGCATTAAGTACTTAATGCCAATCAAAATTAAGAGAGCCAAAAATTCAATTTTTAAAGCTAAAAAATCAAACCCTATAATATGACCATAGCCGATTTCAAAACCGAGAAGTAAGAGACATAAAAATATTAAGAGGTTCGGAATCAGATTGTAAACATGACTGAATTGTTTAATTCCAAGCATGCCATAACGAAACAACTTTTTAAAAGACCATTTTGTTTTTCCCGCATATCTGGGTACATAGTCAAATTCAATGCATTTTTTCTCAAAACCAACCCAAGTAAAAATTCCCTTTGTAAAGCGGCGGTAGTCTTTTACTTGTAAGAAAGCTTCGATAACATCACGGTCTAGTAGGGAGAAATCTCTTGCGCCTTGAGCGACATTTGGGTTTTTGGTTAAGATGCCGTAGGTTTTGTAATAGGCTTTTGCAAAAAACTTTTTCAAAAATGGTTCGTTTTTACGAGATTTATGTTTTGTATAAATGTGTTTATATCCTGCCTCATAGTACTTAAGCATTTCCGGAATTAAAGAGGGTGGGTCTTGTAAGTCGGCATCGATTAGGATTGCCGCATTCACATCCAGTAATTTAGCTGCTTGCAGACCAGCATACATTGCTGCTTCTTTTCCGAAATTTCGGGAAAAAGAAACAAATTTCACCTTGGGGTCTTTGGTGTTTAAGGATTTAATAATTTCCATAGTTTTATCTTTGGAACCGTCATCTATAAAGATAAAATAAAAATCATAATCAGGAACAAGCTGTTTTTTTACTTCCTGATAAAAAACTTCTAACATTTCCTCTTCGTTGTAACAAGGAACAACGATTGCAATTTTATTCATACTTCACCATCATACTATAATTTTAGTACAATAATTATAACACCAGTTAGTTGTTCTGTCAATTTCCAAAAAATTAAGGATAGTGTCAACTTGTTGTGGGTAAATCAAAAAAATAAAAAATATGGTGAAAATCACCATAACTGTATTAGTTAATAATATTCATCTTTACAATGAGGTGAGTCTTCGCTATAATTTAAGTGACA
>DUTX01000027.1 GCA_012841865.1 Acholeplasmataceae bacterium
TCTTTAAATGTCTGAATAGATTAAAACAAACCCCAGTTTTCATTTACTACCTCTTAGAAAAAATTGGTATTATTCCCTTTAATTGAATTATATCATTTACTTATTATTAATGCAATACACTAATGTAAATAAATGTAAATAAATGTAAAATTTATCGGAACTTCCCGAAGATAAAAAGACGGTCTTGATTTCTGAACCGTCTTATATAAGCAATGACTGATTGCCTACGTATGCTATTTAAACTTTTTGATTAATTTAATATGATCTGTTCAACAAAACCAACATATTTTCCCGCGTTTTCCTTCCGGAGACCATTCTTGCGATCAGGAGAGCAAGCAAAAGGAGGATTGCCAGGCAGGGAATCAAGACGAACGGATAATAAATCAGATGAAAGCGATAAGAAACGGTGGTCTCCAATGCCGAGGAAATAAGCGCATCGTTGATCAGGATTGTGATTCCCGCCGAAAGAAGCAAACTAAAGACAATGATTCAAAGCGCCGCCCGAAACAATACCAGCCCGGTTTCAAAAAAATACAGCTTCAAAACGTCTCTTCTATTCATTCCCATCGCCCTGCACATCGCCAGATACCCCTTTCTTTTTTCGACGGAATAACGCATGGTATTGTAAAGATTGAGGACGGTTACGAAAAAGACGACGCCGCCGAAGATTAAGAAGATCGTGCTCACGAGCATAATCAAGGGGTAGAATTGGCGATAATCTGAAAGTACATGGGATTCAAAAAATCCGAAATGTTGATATTTGTATAAATAATATTCCAGGTTATTATAAAATTCATAGGCGGAACGGAAATCCGCGAACTGGATGATTTGGCAGAAATCGCACATGTAACGCAAATCGTTGATACTAGAAAGAGTATTAAATCCGTAGGGTATCGCCGCTTTCTTTGCTTCGGCAGCATCCTGAAAGACAGCGAGAGGATCCTTATTGTATATGAAGCCTTCGATTTGTTCCTCGCCGTATAAAAATTCGATATCTTCCGTAAGGTATAAAGAATCGAGTTTGAGCCAAAAAGTGGGAGCATAATATAGGTCTTCTCCCCGCGAGGGCGAAAGATAGAGATTGCTGTTATAGACACCGACGATTGTGAAATCGCGGACAACGCAAACTTGGTTTCCTAAAAGGTCTTTGTAATAACCGCTCCCGTCGGGACGGAAAGCCCTATAGCCTGTTGTCAGATTAACCGAATAAAAAAGTTTTTTCCCTAGCGCTTCCCGATAATCGATTTCAAAATAATCCAAAACATGCGAAGCGACGATTATTTCGTCGGTGTTTTCGGAAAAAAGCGTGCCGGCAAGGAGAGCTTCCCCGTAATTGTTTCTTTTTAAGAATTCTTCTTCTTCCGCGGTTATGAGGGTTGTGGAATTGTGTAAATCAAAGAAATGAAAAACATCGCCCCATTTTTCCAAAACATCGCTGTAATGATAATCATAGAGATAATCTGTTCCGCCGATCGAGATCGTCGGATAAAGAAAATCGCCATTTTCAAAATAGAGGATGGAGATTGGCTTGTAGATGATGCTTTTGGTTATGGAGGGATTGTTTAAAATTTCTTTTTTGATTCTTTGGTTTATCTTTGCGGTCTCTTTGTTTCGGAGTTCGTATTCCAAACGATAGGAAGAAAGCACCTTTTCCCGATCGATTCCCGCCATCGCCCCACCGTAAAAGGCGAGCAGAACAAAAAACAAAGTAACGAGCAAAGTCACGCCGAAGGCAATCCCCCGGACGGTGTTCTTTGTTTGCCTTTTATTACTTCTTAGCGAATAACCGGCAAGACGTAGAAAGTCTCTGTTCTTCACTTCAGTTCACCTCGTTGATAATCGCAACGGGATTGGCTTTAATGATCCCTCTGATACCCGCCCGGGAGAAGAAAACCGAAAAGAAAGTGACGGCGAAAACGGTGATCGGCGGTAAATAGTAGGGGAAAAAGACGTGAAACTTGAAGGTTTCGGAAACGAAGATAAACTCATGCCGCAAGAAGAATTCCAAAAGATAGATGACCAATTCCTTGATCGGGACAATTAAAAAAATTAAGGATATAGAAGCTGCCAGAATCCCGAAAATGACCGTAAAAAATGTTTCGATGATGATTATATCCTTAAGGTTTTTGCTTTTCAGGCCGAGCGTTTTCATCAATCCGATGAATTTCTTGTTTTGGTCTATGGATAACATGATGCTGTTGTTGATGCTTCCAACGGATAGAAGGATCAAAACGGCAGCCAGAAATGCGAAACTTGCGATGACGATTACCGAAACGGTTTTGGCTAAGTTGATATTAGCTAGGGCGTCAGAAAAGGTTCGCGAAGAATCACTCCCGAAAAGTGTTTTTACTTCCCCGAAGAGTTTGTTTAAAGTTATAAGATCCTTATTGATGTTTCTTCCTTCGTCATAAAAATAACGGAAGGAAAAATGGTCGATGCCTGATATGTTCTCTCCGTAATAACTAAGGTCGAGAAGCGGACAAAAATACATCTCGGAACTGTAAAAACCGGCAACGGGAAAATCTCCGAGATAGTCCGGGAATAGATCGTTGATTTCATATTCTTCCGAAAGTTCTTCCGGCAAATAAACATGGTTCTTCCCGACATAATTATGAGGAAGTTCTCCCTGAACGATTTTCAGTTCTTTTTCCCGAAAATGTCTGAAATCGAAGAGATGAAAACCGTGTCTTGAGACACTTAGGTTAACGCCCAGATCTTTGTATTTTTCGGACAATTCTAATAAAGTTTCGAGATTGATTTCCTTATCGTCCATGTGATATATTTCCACATTATCTGCTTTCGCCGTTTCCACAAACACCCGATTCATATTGTCGGAAAAGGAAATGGCGACGTACAAAATCCCCATGATCAAAAGCCCGATGAAATAAACGATGGAGGCGGTGATTATCGCTCTCGCTTTATTGTTTTGGATGTTTTTCCAGGCAAATCTGACCTTATCTCGGATTTTCATTTTTCCCACCTTCCATGTTTTCCAAAACGCGGTCAACTTTTCCGTCTTTCAGTTCCACGATCGTATCCGCATAGCGCTTTGCGTCTTCACGATTGTGGGTTACCAATATGACGGTTTTTTCGGAAGAGGCGATGCTTCTTAAAATCTGCATGACCGCTTCTCCGTTTTCGCTGTCCAGATTCCCGGTGGGCTCGTCTGCCAAAATGATGTCCGGATCGTTGATCAGGGCGCGGGCAATCGCCACCCTCTGTTTTTCTCCACCGGAGAGTTCGCCCGCCAGCTTTTTCTTTTTTTCGGGAATTCCGAATAAAGTCAACAACTCAAGAGCTTTTTCTTCCCGGATCTTTCTGTTCACCCCCGCGATCGTAAGCGGCATGCAGACATTTTCCAAAACGGAAAAAGTAGGCTCCAAATAAAAGGTCTGAAAGATGAATCCCGTCCTTTTATTTCTGTATTCCGCAAGTTCCCTTTCATTCAACTTCGTGATATTGACCCCGTCTAAAAATACTTCCCCTTCCGTGGGTTTGTCCAGGGCTCCGATCATATTCATCAAGGTCGATTTCCCGCTGCCGGATTTCCCTAGAATTGCCGTCATTTTCCCGGATTTGATTTCCAAATCTACATTCCTTAGGGCATGGACGACAGCTTCGCCCGTTCCGTAATCTTTGGATACATTTTTTAAAACAATCATCCAACTCTCCTCCTTGATAATGAATTGCTATTTATTTAATTATATTAGAATTATTTCTTATAAACAAGTATAGAAAAGCAACCAAGTAGTTTAATAAAAAGGATAAATTTAAAAAGCGCGCCGGAAACTGACGCACTTGCTACGATAATAAAACGGATCTCATAAAACTATTTATAAAATATACCCGGTAATATTTCATCATACATAATTGGAATGGCTATATTTCCTTTTAAATCAACCGCACCGTATTTTTCATTCACCTTAACGATTGCATAACCGTCAGAAGTAACCTCAATTATATCATAATTAAAATCGACCAAGGTTTTTCCCTCAAAATCGATGACACCGTATTTATCGTTCTTCCTGAGGATTATTTTCCCGTTTTCGACTGATATTCCCGGACTGGGTTCCGAATATTCATATTCAAGGGTTTTTCGGTTTGTAGAAGAGATTTTTAAGGTTCCGTTTTCTTTTTCCGCTACCCACGATACGAGATAATTCCTATCAAGGCCAAGACCGACCGGAACTTTCCCAGCTTTTGTTGTTACGGAAAAGATAACTTGGCCTTTTTCGTCCAGAACGTACATTGTTTCGTCCCCATCTTCCGCAACAACAAAATCCAACAGGTAAGTCAGAATAGTATTGTTGTAAACGTATGTGTAATCGGGCGAAAGAGAAATCATCTTACCTTTTTTATCAACCAGGTAAAAAACATTCCTTTTTCAGAACGAAACAGTTTACGGTTCTACCCGTGCAATCATAGTCTTCGTAAACCAATTTTCCGCTCTTATCGATAATTTTAAAAAGCCGTCTTCAGAATCTAACTGAACTAAAGCATAACCGTCGATAAGGGGAGTTGCAAATTCGTATTTTGCTTCGCTGACCAATTCTCCATCTTTATTGATATATCCCTGCCTATGGTCTATCTCCACTATGGCATAACCGTCATAAAAGTAATGCGCATAATCATACTTGCATTCAATAATCACCTTTCCCTTATCATTGATAAAGCCGTATTTTCCGCCGTTTTCCACTAGAGCCATTTCATCCGAGAAGAAAGAAATGCTATCATAAACGGCATCGACAACCAACTTCCCTTCCGGGGATAACAAACCGAATTTTGAATCCCTTTTGAATTTAATTAAACCGCTTTTGAAATCCGTCTCCAAAAATTCATATTTTGATCATTGATCGGTTTGCCTTCTTTATCTATAAGATAGTAATTATCGTCGACACATACGACAGCCACGCCTTTATTGAACACTTCCGCATCATCATACAAAAAATCAATGACCGTCTCCCCTTTTTTATTCAAAAAGCCCTACTTTCCGTCCTTCTTAACAAGAACCATGCCGTCAACGAATAGATTGTTCTGAATATAGGGTTTTGAGCCGAAAATAAGCAAAAACTCCGATACCACAGATTTATAAAAGACAGATAAATGTAAAAATTTTGTTGTATTTCTTTTTCATGCTTCTTCCCTTTTACTTATCCATTATAAAATATACTTTTTTTTCCAATAAATAAATCATAATTTGATTATCGTATTAAACCTATATTTTCATTACTCAAAATAAAAAGTGCCATTTACGATGCGTAAACAGCACTTTCTGTTTTAAGGTATTAAAACTACCCAGTTTGCGGCTATTGGTTATTTGCTATTACCGAGCGATTTGTTTCTTGTTATTATTCGCCTCTTAGTTTCAGTACTCCGTAATTATAGCAATCATCGGTTATATTATAATTGCTTTGGGCACGGTAACCGCTGTGCAATCCGAGCGTGGAATTACCGCTATACATTCCGAAAATATTTCCGAAATTGTAGCATCCTTTCATTTCTACATCTACATAATCTTTATTCGCTTGGTCAACATAATTGATCATCGCACCGGCGGCTTTTCCGCCTTCTTTGCTGGTGCTGATAATATTACCATAATTATAATCATCCAAGAATTTTACATCGAATTTTACATCGCTTTCGGCTTCCGCGCCTTTCAAGGAGACATAACCGACGATTCCGCCGGCATGACCGTTGGAAGTGACATTTGCCCGGTTCTGCAAATTCTTGAACATCATGTTTCCTTTGCTGTAAACTCTTCCCACAACTCCGCCGACACCGTCTTCGCCGGTGATGAATCCGGACAATACTTTCACATTTTCAACAACCACATCACCTTCTCCAAAGGCATAGCCAATCGCCGCGCCGACAGAGTCGATTTCCGCCAAAACCAATTCTTTCTCGTCAGCATCATAATAAGCACCGACTATCTGGATGTTTTCGAAATTGAGGTTTTTGACAGTCACGTCCCCGGAGACGATTCCGAATAAGCCGAAGGTATAGGCTTTGATTACACGCGAGACGTTGGCATAAATTATGGAGTTAGGCGTATAGCCGATATCGCTCAAGCCGATAATCTTATGGCCTTGCCCGTCGAATGTTCCTGCAAAGAAATTACCCGTCACTCCTCCGCTTTCGGAATAGAAGTATTTCCACTCGCTTCCAACTTTTTGTGCGAAGTAATAGTTGCCTAAATAGACGCAGCCTTCGAACTCTTTATTTTTATCCGTCTCATGGTTATTCAATCTATTCTTTAAGTCATCTTCATCAGCAACGCCGCTGAAACGTGTAATCTTAGTCTGGAAATCAGCAAATTCAACTTCTTGTACCTGTTTCCTGACACCTTCCCCAATCGGAACCCAGACTTTTCCGGTTAAATCAATGTCAGCATCCAGTTTCACAGTTTTTCCCGCAAAATCAAATGCTGTTTTTTCATCTCTGCCATTTACTATGTTTGCGAAACCATACAAGTCTTCGGGTGTTTCCAGAACATATTCCTCTTTATTTGGGTCAAACCAGCCATAGGACGGTTTATATTCATCTTCCTCAGGTAGGTCTGTCGTTTTTTTAATCACTTGATAAGCCCAATAAAGCGATAATGTCTTATATTTAATGATAAGTGTGCCCAATCCTTCATTGGACGTATCAAACCCGGTTATTGTTAATTCATCTTGGAACGTAGCTTTTGCCTCTTCAAGTGTGTATGGGTTTCCATTTATATTAATTTTTACGTTGGAATCAAGATCATACTCTTCACCAACCACAAATACCGACTTCGGTAAAACCTCCCATTCAAGTGAATCCAGCTTCTCGCAGCCGGCAAACACAAGCAAGGCAAACAAAACGACAAAAACCAGTAAAAATTTTTTCATATATATCCTCCTATTCTAA
>DUTX01000028.1 GCA_012841865.1 Acholeplasmataceae bacterium
TGGTAAACGCCTCTCATCGAATCGACCTAAATGGACCCTCATTAAGAAAGGGGATTTTAGCAAGCGAATAGCATTTTTTTTGTACTATTGCACCATCTCTCAGACTGGCACATTTTGACCGAAATGTCTGGCACAAATAACACCGAAATACTCACGAAGTGATAGATGTTATCCATTTGTATATAAATTATTTGTGTAAATGGATAGTATGCCCTATCTTTGATTTGGAAATCATGGACACCCATCCGTAAGAAATTTTAAAGCAGGTTTTAGCAGAACCTGCTTTACTTTTTTATTAACTTCCGCTCTTCCATTAGCTTTTCAAGCCTTGGAGTTAACTTCTTGCCATTACCCAACCACTCGATTATTTCATCGCGTTTGTAGATAATTGGTGTTTCCGAAGAATAAATGGGAATGGTACCACGTGTGTTATACGCGTAAATGGTATTGAGTTTGACTTTCGCAATGGTGGATACTTCGACGGCGTCTATAAATTCAGGTTCTCGGTCTTCACGTACACCGTCTAAGTGTAATTTAGCAAAAGTTTGATTTAAATTGCCAATCAAATCTTCGATTCGATTAAGGCGCTGTTCCAAAAACAGGAAGGGATTCTGTCTATATTCCATAGTATTATTTGACTTAATTTGAGTCAATAATAATGGATATAGGTACGCGCCGCAGCTAATTATAAAATACCGAAATAAATATAAAATTGAGTTAGATAATCATAAAAGTCATATTTCTACCGATTTCTGATATGACTCATGGTTTCCGATCAATTCCAGATCTGTCGATGCAAAATTGTCTGTCTTTTCTTTTTTAAATTCGCAAAAGGTACTCGATAGAAGAATATAATATTTTTTCAATCCGTTTCTCTTCGGTTCACCAGTGGTTTTCGTCGAATAGACGTAGAATTGATGAAAAAATGTTGCTGCAAAGCCCTTATTAGCGTCCTTGTTTAAACTTAGATTTAAGTCCGATCCATCTTTTTCAACAAATCTGGAAACGATAAAAGCAATAAATTGCTCATCTGTCAAACCGAACTTCTTTAGCTTTTGATCACAATTACTACGGAGACGCAAAGGATCAAAGAACAAAATCACACTCCGCATAGGAAGGAGATTAAAGCTGTTTTCGCAACACATTAAAGACTGGATTCTAGCATCAAACGATAATGATGGGTCTAAGTAGGCCTTTTTTCCTTTCTCAGCATTCAGGGACTGCACCACATCGCTCTTGATTTTATTGAATATAGTGTCGTACGAGAATGAATATTCTTGACCATCAATCTTGCTCTTTAAGATAAAGACGAAATCCTTCGAAATGTCCAAGTACTTTTTCGGTGGAATTCCATGAAAAAATCTACCAGCCTCCACTTTCCGCAAAAACCGATCATATTCCGGATTTCGTCTTCGTTGCGGCGTTTGCACAACCATAATATTGAAATTAAAATGGTTGTGCAATGTTAATATCCGTTCTTCAGCATTTATATTTTTATAGTTCCAAAAATTATCTTTTTGCATTTTATAATCTTCTATATTCTTTGAGCGAACTAAATTAAGAAATTCACTTTTATCTTCCCATATGTCGGAATACCGGTGACCCGTTTTCAAAACAGGCAGTAGACATACGTATGATGTCACCAGAAAAGGGCTCAGCTGATAAAAGTAGCCGTAAAAGTCTATATACAACTTATAAAGCAACAATAACAGGACA
>DUTX01000029.1 GCA_012841865.1 Acholeplasmataceae bacterium
TAATGCCAGTGCTGCCGGTGTCTTTTTAGAAGCAATGAAACACGATGCGATTACCGATATTTACGGTGCCGAATACGGGATTAAAGGGATTTTGGAAGAAAGGTTAATTGATATTCGGAAGGAAGATGTTAGGGAATTAGAACTATTAAAAAATACTCCTTCCTCAATTTTAGGTTCTGTCAGATACAAACTAAAACCGTTCAGTGTTGATGAAACCGATTATGTTAGAATCTTAGAGGTATTCAAAAAATACAATGTTCGCTATTTCTTCTACAACGGCGGCAATGATTCTATGGACACCTGCAATAAAATCAGCAAATACCTCCAATCTAAAAACTACGAATGCAATATCATCGGCGTTCCAAAAACCATCGATAACGACCTTTTCGGAACCGACCATACTCCCGGTTACGGAAGCGCCGCAAGGTATGTTGCGACAACCGTTACGGAACTCTATCATGATACCCATGTCTATAATATTCCCATGCTTTGCATTGTAGAAGTGATGGGAAGAAATGCCGGTTGGCTCACGGGAGCAGCTGCGCTTGCTAATTTAACTGGCACAGGTCCTGATTTGATTTATCTTCCGGAAATGCCTTTTGACGTAGATGACTTTTTAAACGATGTTAAGAAAGTCTTAGCAAGAAAGAAAATTGCTTTAGTTGTAATTTCTGAAGGGATTAAAGACTTCTCTGGAAAATATATTTCCGAATACCTGGTCAGCTTAAAACGCGATTCCTTCGGCCATGCTCAACTTGGCGGCATTGCAACGGTTCTTGCGGGTATCGCCAGCGACAAGTTTGAGAATCTTAAAGTGCGTCCGATCGAGTTTTCCTTATTACAAAGATGTGCTGCTCATATCGCATCCGGAATTGATATCGAAGAAGCCTTCAATGCCGGCGCGATGGCTGTCCGTTATGCTTTGGAAGGGCATACCGATAAAATGGTGGTTTTTAAACGTGATGAAGCAAGTAAAGAATATAAAATCAATTATGAGCTAATGAATCTTGAGTATTGTGCAAACACGGAAAGAAAGGTTCCGATTTCTTGGATTAAAGACGACCGTTCCGGTTTGACTCAAGAATTTTATGACTATGCCCTGCCTTTAATTCAAGGCGACAGCAATACTGTCTATGAAGACGGACTTCCGCGTCATGCGAAATTAAAAAAGGTTTTTATAAAAAAGTAAAAAATTTTTTAACTTATTGAGGAAGAGGATGCATATCCCTTTTCTTGCTTTTTTGAAATTTGGGTTGAGATTTATAATTAGGGGTTAACAATGAAAAGAAAGAACGAACGTTTTTTTTATCATTTCTTTTTATGTGCTTATAATACTCTTTTTTGTAATGCCGGTAATAAAATTCGGATCTGCTTCTATTAATATCATCCACGGGTATCCATTATATCCGTATAGTTTAATAAAACTGTTTTCGTTATTTAAACTGGAAAGCGTAGTTAAAGGTAATATTGAGATTATCAGAAACTTTCCTATGGTGCTCTCATCAGCAAAGTCTGCCTTACCTGTTTATATAATACTAAGAATAGCTTTATGGGCAATTCCCATCTTATTAGCTGCTTCAGTTATTTTATATATCTTTAAATGTAAAAGATTATCTCAATATATTGGTATTGCTGGCTTGGTATGCAATTTTGGTTGCGTCTTATTTTTTCTTTTCGGTTTATCCTATTTTGTGAGGCACTATTATTCGATCCATAACTCAACAAACGTTGATTTATATTCCAATTTGATAACGGGTTATATTTATCTTCTTTTAATAATGATCGGTTTTGTTGCTTTGTTTAGAGTTAAGCGTGAGAATTAAATTAAGTTTTTTAAAAAACAAAACAAATGGAATAATAAATTTAATTTAAAATAAGTATTTACTATATTTTTAAATTGTGTTATAATCGTCTTAGGAAATGTAGTTTTTATTTATGTCCCTTTGGTAAATTAAAAACAAAGTTTCTGAAAAATATTTATCAAGGAGGATATGAATGGCCGACAAAACCATCATTTGCAAAGATTGCAAAGAAGCTTTTGTTTTCACTGAAGGCGAACAGGCTTTTTATAAAGAAAAAGGCTTTACCAGTGAACCGGTTCGTTGCCCTAAGTGCCGTAAGGCAAGAAAAATGCAAAGACCACAAAGGTATTAAAATAAGGAATATGAACTCTTGTGGTTCATATTTTTTATTTGTTATAATCCAACAAAAACAGTCAACGATATAAGAGGTAGTTATGCTTAAATTCTTAAAAAAACTTTTTAAAGCCCTAATGAGCAGGGGCTTTATCATTTCCTTTTTATTGTTAATCCAACTCCTGTTTTTCTTTTTTATCGCTTGGGAGTTGGGGAGAAGAGGAATCTATGTTTATATCTTCTTCAACGCCTTAGCAATTATTTTTACGATTCACATTTTGAATCGTTCTTTTAACCCTGCTTATAAAATATCTTGGCTGCTTGTTGTCTTAATCATTCCTTTTGCCGGTCCGATCTTTTATTTAATGTTTGGAAAAAAATATTTCTCCAAAAAACGGATCCAAAAGATGCAGAAACTGCATGAAGATACACTCGTTCAGTTTAAAAAGCATTACCGCAAATATGAACTGGATAATCCCGACATCAAGAAGTTGAGTCATTATATTACTAAGGTTACGGGTTTAATCGGTTGGGAAAACACGGAATCACATCTCTTAACTCCCGGAGAAAAATTCTTCGAAGTTTTATTAGAAGAGCTAAAGAAAGCAGAAAAGTTTATCTTCTTGGAGTACTTTATCCTTGAAGAAGGTTATATGTGGGATAAAATCTTAGAGATTCTTGAAGAAAAGGTTAATCAAGGCGTCGAAGTCCGCTTGCTTTATGATGATTTCGGAAATATTAATCGCTTAAAATATAATTTTAAACGCGAAATGATTAATAAAGGAATTAGGACGATAAATTTCAATCCTTACCGGCCCCGTCTTTCGATGTTTATCAATTACCGCGATCACAGAAAATTAACTGTCATCGACGGCAATGTCGGTTTTGTCGGAGGTATTAATCTTGCGGATGAATACATTAATAAAAAGCAGCTTTTTGGTCATTGGAAGGATGCCTCGCTAGTAATCAAAGGTGATGCTGTCTGGAACTTAACTTTCCTTTTCATGGAAATGTGGCAGATGTCTAGTAGCGATGTCTTTAATTACGAAGAATATTACCCCACCAAGAGTTTTAAAACTGATGGTTTTGTGCAACCGTTTGGGGATGGGCCCCATGATAATCATCAGTCAATCAAGATGGCTTATATGCATATTATAAATAATGCGAAAAGATATGTTTATATCACCACGCCTTATCTGATTATCGACAATGAAATCGCAACGGCTTTAAAGCTTGCGGCTTTAAGCGGTATCGATGTCAGGATTATGATGCCCCATATTCCCGATAAAAAGTTAATCTTCCTAATCTCCAATTCCTATTATCCGGAATTAATGAAAGCCGGAGTCAAAATATATGAATACCTCCCCGGTTTTCTTCATTCAAAATTGATTGTAGCTGATGACGAGGTAGCAATTATCGGAACCGCTAACCTTGACTTCCGCAGTTTCTATTTACATTTTGAAGTTTCTTGTTTGCTTTATAAAACAAGTTCCGTTTTGGAAATGCGCGATGATGCTTTAAAGTGTTTAGAAGAAGGAAAATTGGTTACCTTTGAGGATCTTAAAAAGATTTCAATATTTAAGAAGCTATTGGCAGCAATTTTAAAAGCATTTGCTCCGTTAATGTAATTTTTTGTATACTCTTTCAAAGAGAACAAAAACTATTAACGGTGATGAAATGAAAGTTTTCCAAATTGTCAAAAAATTTTTCCGTTATTATAATCGTTATAACAACTATTATCAAATTCCAAAAAACAGCGCCGCCATCTGCTTCTATATCTTAATATCTTTAATTTCAATTCTAACCCTAACTTTTCAAATCATCACCCTTTCCGATAATGTCTTAGAAACATTTTTGTTACCGAAAGTAATTAATATTTTCTCGGAAAGCTTTTCCGAAACCTTGATGGCCGCTCTACCGCATTTATCGTTGAGCGGTTTTTCTGTTGTCGTGCTCTTCAACTTTTTTTGGGGTGCATCCAAAACCATCAATGCCTATAACCGGATGGCTGATTTTATATATCTTCAAATAAAAAACCGGAGCGGTTTAATGAACCGCATCAGCGCATTTTTTATGTTTATGATGTTAATGCTGGTAATACTTTTTGAAATCAGTTTAATAATATTTTCTAATATACTTATTTCAACGTATATTCCTGCCCGTTTAAATTTTTTGGTCCGGATCTTACAATTCATCCTGGAAATATTCATCATTTTTACTGCGATTTTGCTGCTTTTTATGTATGCACCTCCGGTGAAAATGAGAATAAAAGATGCTTATAAAGGTGCGCTATTTTCAACTTTATTTACTTATCTTTTGCTTGGAATTTTTGTCATAATTATAAATTTAATGAAACGTTATGGTAGCGGTTATACTATTATTACAATTATCGCTTTTAGTTTTTTAGTTCTCTACTATGCAAACTATATCATCATAACTGGTTTGATTTTAAATTATCATGGCAATTTTTTTCAGTTAAAAAAAGCACTCTTTCGTAAAGACTAATTATGAATACATAAGGAGGTTTTTATGAAAAAGATTTTGCTCGTTATTGTATTCATACTGGGTTTAATCGCGTTTCCTGCCCTTTCCGGAGCGAGTTACGGTTGGGGTTTTAAAAGAAATTCCGACCACAGGACACCTGATATTGGGCCTTATGCACAAGAGATTGAAGGGACATCTTCTTATTATGTCGGACCGACTGACGAGAAAATCATCTTTTTAACTTTTGATGCCGGCTATGATAATGGTGTTCTCCCCAAAATCCTTGAAGTGTTGGCAGAAAAAGATGTAAAAAGCACATTCTTTGTGACGGGGGATTTTGTAGAACGGGAAAGTAATCTAGTCCTAGACATTGCTTATCAAGGGCATTTGCTTGGTAACCATACTTGGAGTCATAAAGACATTACCAAGTTAAATGATTCCGAACTAAAAAGTGAACTTGAAAAAGTTGAAGAAGCCTATCGGAAACTGACAATGCAGCCGCTTCCGAAACTTTTCCGTCCGCCTTCCGGTCAGTTCAATAAAGAAAGCTTGTTGAAGGTTCAAAAACTGGGCTATCTTACATTCTTTTGGTCGCTTGCTTATAAGGATTGGGAAACTAAGAACCAAAAAGGCGAAGAACATGCTTACCGAAGTGTTATGGAAAATCTCCACAACGGAGCGATTATCCTTCTTCATACCGTTTCGGAAGATAATTTAAAAGCTTTGCCGCGGATTATCGACGGAATCAGGGAAGAAGGTTACACGATTAAAAACCTAGATTATTTTATGAAGAAACATTCTTCCGAAAAAGTTGCTTTCGGGCAACTTTTTTGTAATTTAATTGAAAATAATTTAAAAAAAGCGTATAATGTAACACATAATGAAAGCTGGAGTATTATGAACACAAATTTACAAATTAATAATTTAATCTTACTTTCGATTAAAAGAATCGGCATCAATGGCGAAGGCATCGGCTATTATAAGCGTCTTGCAGTGTTTGTAGAAGGGGCACTAGTCGGGGAAGAAGTGGAAGTAAGAATTACGGATCGAAAAGCTAAATATGCTATCGGTGAAATTACCAAAATTAAAAAGAAATCACCAAAGCGCATTGACCCGCCTTATCCAATTTTATTAGAGTGCGGCGGCTGCACGATGCAGATAATGACATACAAAGAACAACTAAAACAAAAGAAAAATATGCTTATGGAGGCCTTCAAACATTATTATCGAGGTAATCTAGCAAAAACTAGTTTTTCTAATATGATTGGCGCAAAAGATATTTGGGGCTATCGCAATAAAACCCAACTTCCCGTTCGTCATGACGGCGAAAAAGTAGTTGTTGGAATGTATCAACACGGAACCAATCGTTTAATTTATTTAGATGATTATCCGCTTGAAACACCTCTTATCCAAAAAGTAATGAAAGAGATCCTTACCTATCTAACCGAAAGCAGTATTAACATCTACAACCCTCGTTTCCGGCAAGGAAATCTTAGAAATATTGTTATTCGCGGTTTTGAAGAAACCGGTGAAGTCCAAGTTACATTTGTTTTAATAAAAAAAGAAAACAGACTCTTAAATATCTTAAGGCAAGTAATAAGGATTGAAAATGTTAGGTCAGTTAATTATACGATAAATTCTGATCCGAAATCATTTGAAACAATTACCGGAGAGATTCATACTCTTGCGGGGGAAGCAAAGATAAAAGGAAAATTGGGACACTTGAATTTCCTAATTTCACCGACTGCTTTCTTTCAACTGAATACAAGACAAGCACTTGTTTTATATGATGAGATTATCAAAGCAGCAGATTTTAAGGGTCATGAGAAAGTCTTAGATTTATATTGCGGGATTGGAAGCATTGGACTCTATCTTGCTCATCTAGTAGAAGAGGTGCGTGGTATTGATAACAATGAAGAGAACATCAAAGATGCTACAAATTTTGCTTCAATAAATGACATTCAAAATGCCAAGTTTTATTCCGGAGAAATTCTCCCCTTTTTGTATAAATTTGAAAAGGAAGGTTTCATTCCCGATGTTTTGATCGTTGATCCACCTCGAAGGGGAATGGAACTTAGCATATTAAATTACTTACAAAAATCAAAAATCAAAAAGATTATTTATGTATCCTGCAATCCTTCCACTTTAACAAAGAATTTGGATCACTTAAGCAGAAGTTATGAAATAAACTCTGTCGTTCCAATCGACCTTTTCCCAAACACACCCCATGTTGAGTGTGTTGTATTGATGTCAAGAAAGTAGAAAAGAATAATAAAAATGCCTATATATAAAAGGGTTTCCTAATACCGGATGAATACATAATTGTAAAATTAGAGATACAAAGATAAGGAAACCCTCTTTTTTATGTTTGAGAAAACATACCAACTGACAAAAAGGGTGTTAGGGTCGAGTTGACAGATTAGATTTCAACTTAATTTTTAGGGGTTGAGTTGACAATATAGATGTCATGAATAAGAAAAAGTAAGTCAAATTAAAAACTTGTATTGTCACAATAATCATCTATGTGTTTATAGAATTGAATTAGTACATTTTCATCAGTTGGAAAAGGGATTATAATATTTTGATTATTTCGGACCAAAAGATAGTCGCGATATTCTATAAATCGTCGACGAACGTGTGAAAAAGGGGTCCCTATTCATTACAGGCCAACTCCCTTTAGAAAACTGGCATGATCTATTCAATGACCCAACGTTAGGTGATGCCATTATAGATCGTTTAGCGTATAGTTCACATCGATTAAAGATTGAATCAGTAGATTCTATGCGAAAAATAACATCTGAATTATAAAAAAAATTCATATCAATGTAAATGTCAATAATTATTACATAAAAAAGGCGGTTAAAAATACAGAATTTTATTGACTAGTTTTTTCCTCCTTTCCTTCTAGATTTATTATTTTTTTCATTCTGTAAGATGGACCAGTAATATTAATCACATGGCTATGATGTAGTAAACGGTCTAGTATCGCGTTTGCTATTGTATTGTTAGAAAATATTTCTCCCCACTTTGAAAAAGGTTGATTTGTTGTTAATATCATTGAAGAGTTCTCATATTTTCTATTGACTAATTGAAAGAAAACATTTGCACCCTGTGCATCTATTGGTAGATATCCGATTTCATCAACTATTAATATCTTATATTTACAATAATTCTTTAATGCTTTTTCTAAGCGGTTTTCCTTTTGTGCTAAAAGGAGGTTATCTATTAGTTTTGCGAATGGTGTAGAATATGTGCTAATCCTTTGTTTGATTGCTTCTATTCCGATAGCGTTAGCTAGATGTGTTTTACCCACACCAGAAGAACCTACAAATATTATATTTTCCTTATTCTCCACAAACCTTAAGGTTGAAAAGTCCATGATTTCAAATTTATTTATTGATGGTTGAAATTCAAAATCAAATGATTCTATTGTTTTTTCACCATTTAAAGCTGCTACAGTTTGATTAACTTTAAATGCTCGTTCATTTCTAAATTCTAGTTCTTTATTTGTTAATTCTAATAATATATCAATTAATGAGAGGTTATTTTGTTTTTGTGCTTCCATATATCCAGGTAAATATTCCGCAATTTTAGTTAACTTTAAAAAATTTAAATTGTTTATGACAGTTACATATTTACTCATTTTACTTCTCCCAAACTATATAATTTATCTAATTTCTCCAAGTTTTCTTCAGCTATTCTCTCTATATCTTCTGTATTATGTTGTCGGAATGCATCATTTTGTAAAATTTCTATAAGATGTTCTTTTGAATAATTAAATTTTTGTTTCGATAATTGATGACTGTGAATGAATAAATTGTTATAATATATAAAGAGTTGAGTCCCTTCAACCCTAATCTCGACCATCTGACCAATAAGATGGGGCGGTACAGAGTATTTACTACCTTTATATTCAATCATTGATTCACGGTTTACTTTCCGTTTAATATCTTCATTAAATTCCTTAATAATATCGGATAAGTCATCAATTGTTTCGAATTCATTATTATAAACCTTTAACCGATCTATCAGTTTAGCAACAGTTTCAACACTTCCTTTTGATTTTGGTCGGTAAGCTCTACATATAACTGGATTAAAACCAATATCTAATGAAAGTTGTCTAAATTTCTCATTAAGTACAACCTTTTGGAATTCACTTCTAGCACGGTCTACAACTGTTTTCATATTATCAAATAAGATTGTATCTGGAACTCCATTTGTAGATTTAAAGGCATTAATTAGGCTATTAAAGAATGTATTTTGCTTTCTGTCTAATGTTAACGTTAAATACTTCTTTCTACTATATTTAAGCGTGTATAAAAATACATTAATATGAAGTTGTTCACCATACTTCGTATACAACTTAAAACTTTCTTTCCAATCAACCTGGGCTTGTTCACCTGGAAGTGTTTCATATCTTACAACTGCTTTTTTAGCTTCTTTAATTTTAATATCTCTACAGAATTCTCGTAATATTGTGTATTTACCTTCATATAATTTACCATTGTATCCACGCTTAATTAAGTAAAGATAAATTGATTTTGCTGTGCATCCTTCACTATATTTCTTAGTTATAAATTCTTTAAAATAATCTAATTTACTAGGTCTTTGTTTCTTTTCTTTTGGATCATATCCTTCTATATACTTTTTAGCAGTCCTCCAATCACAACTATTTTCTCTCGCTAACTTACTTACATTAATTTTAAAATCTTTTTCAGTATTAATTGTCATCTTATTTACTAGTCTTCTAACAGTATACATAACATCTATTCTCACCCTTTATCACCAATTAACTATTATATTTAATTGGTTAAGCATGTCTATATTTTATGGATTTTATTCCGCCTTTTTTATACATTTTTATACTAACATTTACAATATCAAGGAGATTTATGATAATATTTAAATAAATAAAGTTAAAACACTACCCTGTCTGTTTGAACTGAGATAGTCTGTCGGATTGAACCGATATGGATTGTCGTTTTAACCGGAATAGTCAGTATGAAGAGGAGGCGTAATATGAAAGTTATTTATAAAATTACTTATCCCAACGGTAAGATTTATATTGGTAAAGATTTAACAAATGATATTAACTACTTTGGTAGTGCAAACAGTAAATTAATTGAGCAAGACTTTACAAGGGAGCAAAGAAGAGATTTTACAATTAGGAAAGAAATATTATGGGAATCAGAAACTGCTACAGACAAAGAGGTTAATAGAAAAGAAGTAGAATTAATAAAGTATTATAATTCAAACAATCCGAGTATAGGTTATAATCAATGGCCAAAATTCAAGAAATAATTTACTTGCTAATCCTGATATTGACAACATTGTGCTGTGTCCTTGAACTACGATTTTTAAAATTTCCGATAATTTAATTGTTATGTAGCTAGTATGAACAAAATTATAGTTAAATTAAGTGGATTCCCCCATTTTAAAGAACTGAAAGATTTTGATTTCTCATATCAATCAAGAAAATATAAAAAGGAACAGATATGATTTTGAGAACCATCGATTTATCCACCAATGTGAGAATATAGTTTTCATGGGGACAAGCGGTGTAAGTAAGATGCACTTATCCACATCAATAGGCATATCTGTAGCTAAAAAATGCATATCAACTAACCGCAAACGAGAATGTCTTAAGACATCATTTTATCAACTCGAGCCA
>DUTX01000030.1 GCA_012841865.1 Acholeplasmataceae bacterium
AATATTGGCCCAAGTCCGGTAATTGCAAACTCATCGGGAACTGGTCCCTTTTTCCAAGGTATGCCGCTTTCTACACCAGTGTTATTTTCATCTGAAAATAATGCATATCTTTGCTCATCAAAATCTTCAAAGAATATAACTTTTTTTCCAAACATTTCTTTTATTTCTTCATGAGTAACCTTATATTTCTCAAATCGCTTTAACCAATATTCTAAAGCTGCATCATTTGGCACTCTAAAGCCTGTTCTTGATATTTCATTAACACCTTCAACCTTTTTTGAAATTCCTGAAAAATCAAAAAATGTTATGTCAGTTCCAGGACTTCCTTCATCGTCCGCAAAGAATAAATGATATGTATGTATATCATCTTGGTTAATAGTTTTCTTAACCAAACGCATTCCGAGGATGTTTGTAAAGAAGTCATAAATTTTTTCTGCACTACTTGTTATAGCAGTAACATGATGTATACCTAATAATTTTTCCATATTTTTTTATCTCCTTTATTTTGTAATTTTATTTTACAATATTTTAACCAATAATGAATAAAAAATGCTTCGAATTCGAAGCATAACAATCTTAAAATATAAGAATACAAAAAAATTAACTGTTTCAGAATTCTTGTAATCCTTTTAACCCATAATAAAAAAGGCTATAACTCAATCAATACAAGTTACCTATTGATTGTCATATTGGTGTTTTAATAAAACATAAATTAGATGTATGGAATTTTATCAAAATGTTCGCCATATACATTGGATTTTATGATACAATTACTTCAGGTTTCAGATGAGACCAAAAAAATGGTATTGGATAATATTTGTTACTTATTTCAGTAAAGATTGATGTTTCAACAAGTACTCCTGAAGATGTAGCTGAAATTATAGCAAAATTATAAATACCAATTTATTATTTAATAATTGTTATGTAGTTATCTTACTTAAATTTTATTATTACAGTATGAAGGTATGATATGACAACAAGAGCACTAAAGGAGACAGGATATGATATATAACACAATTATTATAGGCGGCGGTACATCTGGTTTAATGTGTGCTTATCAATTAGCTCAAGCAAAAGTTGACTTTTTATTGATAGAAAAAAATGAATCTTTAGGAAAAAAATTATTGATTACTGGCGGAAAAAGATGTAATGTTACAAACAACTTGGATGTAGATACATTTATTCAAAATTTGACTTTACCCCATAAGCGCTTTTTATACTCTTTACTTGAAAATTTTGGACCAAGTGATATTTTGAACTTTTTTGCTGAAAACAATTGTCCATTAGTATTAGAAGATAACTTGAAATATTTTCCAAAGTCTAATCGCAGTCAAGATGTTCTCAATGTCTTTTTAAATAAAATTCCTATGAATCATGTAAAATTAAATACTGCAATTACTAAGATTTATAAAGATGGGGATATATTTATTGTAGAATGTTTAAACGATAAGTTTAAATCAAGAAATGTAGTACTTGCGACTGGATCTAAGAGTTATCCGCATACAGGTAGTAGTGGAGACGGTTTGAAGTTTGCAAAGGACCTCGGAATAGATTATACTGATTTTACACCCGCGGAGACTCATATTTACTCAAATCAAGTAGTAAAAGAATTATCTGTTTTACAAGGTTATAGTCTAAAAAATGTTGTTGTTAGAATAAAAGGTAGAAATAAAAAAGCACAAGGCGATGTATTGTTTACCCATTTTGGACTAAGCGGTCCAGCAATCATGCATCTCTCTGAGGATATTTATGATTGTTTGCAAAACCAAAAAGTTATTCTTCAAATACCACTTGGAAGTCATTCTCGAGAGGAGATTGATGATTTATTTAATATATCTAGAACAAAAAACATGACCATATTGAAAACTCTTGAACAATGTACGACAAAAAGGATTGCAAACTTGTTGTTAGAAATAGGACAAATTCAAAATAAAAATATTAATGAAATATCAAAAACCACAATACAAAAATTAAAAGACGCTTTACTCGGGTATGAAATTACAGTTGATCGTGTACAAGATGTTACAAAAGCATTTGTGAATAAGGGAGGCATATCCACAAGAGAATTATCTCCTAAATCAATGGAAACTAAGCGAATAGCTAATCTATATTGTATTGGTGAAACTGTGGATTTGCATGGACCTATAGGTGGTTACAATATTACAATAGCTCTAAGTACAGCAGTCGCAGCTGCCAAAAATATAATAAAAAACAATTCACAAGATTAAAATAAACCATATAAATGCTAATGAGTAAATGGTATTTTGTACAAAAAAGTCGCTCTAGCCACTGTCTAGAACGACCTTTTATTTGCAATCTATTATTGTTTTGATTTATGGTTTAAACCTTATTTTTATATTTTCCCATAAAACCAAATTTTCAAGACCCGCTCCAGTAAGAAAACGAAGTCAAGTCTAACTTTCTTTAATTTTTACTTTTATTGTCTACCTACTTGCAAATATCAGCTCAACACACTCAAGATATCATTTTGCGTTTAGAGATTTTTGTCATTAGTATTTCTACTAACAATACTATCATAATTAAAATGATTGACCAGGCTAAAATAGCCGAACTATTCAAAGCACTTCTTTCCAATTGTAAGATATAACCAATCGTCCCATTTGGTTGAGCAATAAATTCCCCCATAATCATTACTTTAAGTCCCAACCCAAAAGATTGGATGATGGTCATAAAAATAAAGTTAATAATTAAGGGAAAATAGAAGTTCTTAAGTACCAACCAGTTAGTATTACTTAAAGTCTTGATATCATCAATTAATTCTTGACTAATACTTTTTAGACTAGTCAGTAAGCCCTCATACAAAATTGGGATAACCACCAGCGTAGTCATAATATATGGGCTTAAGTTTCTCCCAAAGGAAATCAACAAAAAAATTATAATTGCAATTACTGGTATGGTCTTTAAAACAACCAGCAACGGTTTGATAAAACTTTCAAAAACTTTAGTTTTGAATGAAAAAAGAGCCAAGGTAAGAGCAATAACTAATGATATCACTATAACTAAGGTTAGTTTGAGAAAAGTTTTGATTAGAATCAGATAAGTATTACCACTTAGTAAGATATCTTTTAAAGAAATAAGAACCTCTTTAATTGATGGTAATACTAAAGAATTATTAATAATAAGATTGCAACCAGACCAAACGATGATGATGGTAAGAATACCTAAAAGTAAATATCTATTATTAGAATTTTTATTCATAAAACTCCTGATTAGGGATTTGTCCTCCTAATAGATTAGGATTATAATCATTTAACATTTGGAAAAAGGCTTCACAAAGATTGATGTTTTCTCTGGCAACTAAATAATTGATATTACTTCTTGGAATACAATGTTCAATGGTTTTTGCTCCTAGATTTTTAAAATATTGATGTTTAGAAGTTATTTTTTCCGCGTAACTTTTCGGGTCTTGATTTAAAGAATAAATATTATTTTTAACTTTTTCAAGAACCTCTTCTATCAAACCATAGTGTTTACTTTCAGGATTGATAAAGATGGCCGCTTGAGGAATAAATTTATCACCAAGTACTTCCTGTAAATCCAAAATATTTAGTTCCATCTGATAATCTAGTTCTAGTTTAGTGAGATAAGGTTCCGCTGCTAAAATATATTTCGGAGTAGTTTCTAAGATATTATTTGGATTATTAGGATTACTAACAAAGAAAGGAATGACCTCATCAATCCCATTTTGATAAATTATTTGAACATTAACATTTGAAAAATCAAGTGCTTTTTTTAAGATGAGATCAGGGACCGCATTTCTTCCATAGGCTAAAATCTCCTCGCCTTCAACATCCTGAATGGTTTCTAGGAAAGTGCTTTTTCTTGAAATCAAATAAGTATTACCAAAAGTAATTAAAGCAGCTAGTTTATAAGTAGACGAGTTATTTAGGTATAGTTTAGCACCTAAATTTAATGGAGCAATAATTAAGTCATGAGATTTTGAGATGAGACCTGAAACTAAGAGTTCAGGTCCCACTACTGTTTCTACTTGATATTCATCCACCAAGTCCCCAAGAGCTATAAGCGGAATTCCATTTGGAACAAGAATAGTAATATCCTTATTTTCTTTAGACTCACAACCTACTAAAGCAAAAGCGAGTATTATTAGACAAAGTATTTTCTTCATTTTTATCCCTATTTGGTATAAATATCGCGTTTGGTATACTTAGTGTGTAAGAGATGATGAGCAAGTTTGCTTCCTGGCTTTTTCAAGTATTCTTGATATAAGGTTTTCACTTCTGAATTATGATGAGACTTGCGAACATCCATAAATTCATCAATCTTATGAAGAGCATCGGCTCTTAACTTCTTGACATTTACTTTTTCTTGAATTTGAGCTGGAACAATTGGTTGTCCACCTCCATTAATGCATCCTCCCACACAAGCCATAAATTCTACAAAAAGATATTTATCAGGGTTTTCTTTGACACGCTTGAGCATTTTTGGGAAATTAACGGCGCCATGAACAACCGCAACAATTCCTTCTAATTCACCTATCTTAACCGTGGCTTCTTTAATATTTTCATCAACATTTCGAAGACTATTTAGTTCAACCACTTTCTCATCTTGGGAATCCACAATTTCTTTAACTGTACGAAGGGCTGCTTCCATAACCCCACCAGTGGTACCAAAGATTGCTCCTGCACCCGTATATTCAGCTAAAGGACTGTTTGGGAAATAATCCTTAAGACGAGCAAAGTCAATATCTTTACGTTTAATAAGACGAGCAAGTTCTCTAGTGGTTAAAACAAAATCAACGTCCCTTATGCCATCAACTTCCATTTGTGGAAGGTTGGCTTCATGTTTTTTAGCAATACAAGGCATTATGGCAACCACTTTTATTTTATCCTTATCAATACCAATCTTCTTTGAATAATAGTGTTTAATCAAAACTCCTTGCATTTGTTGAGGAGACTTGCAAGTTGAAAGGTTAGGAAGAAATTCTGGATAATAGGTCTCCACATAGCGAATCCAACCAGGGGAGCAAGAAGTAAAGAGCGGAAGGGCTACTTCTTCATTCTTTCTAGCCTTTTCTATTCGTTCTAATAATTCCGTTCCTTCTTCTAAAATAGTTACATCTGCTGCAAAATTGGTATCAGTTATATCATCGAATCCTAACAGTCTAAGGGCCTGATAAGTCTTTCTTTCAACATTAGTGCCAATTTCAAAACCAAACTCTTCCCCAAGGGCTACTCTGACCGCTGGAGCTACTTGAGCAACAGTATAGTACTCTTTATCTTCTAAGAGATTTAACACTTGTTCGACATCATCATGTTCTTGAAGAGCTCCTACTGGACATGATTGAATACACTTGCCACAATAAATGCAACCAGCATCATCCATATTATGATTAGAAGCAGGTCCCACATAAGTAGCAAAGCCCCGATCATTATAGTTTAAGATTTCTAGTCCTGAATAGTACTTACAAGCAGAAATACATCTCCCACAGTTTAAGCATTTAGAACTATTGATGACAATGGCATCGGTGACATTTAAAATTTGAGTCTTGCGTTTAAAATTTTCATCTTCACCTATATCATTTGAAATATTATATTTTCTTAGTAAATCTAAAAATTCACAATTTCTTTCACGGCTGCAACGCCAACATTCAAAGTGATGGTTAGCCGCAAGTAGTTCTAAGTTATTGATAACCGCATTCTTAATCCTTTTGGAATTGGTTCTAACAACCATTCCATCTCTTACCTTGACAGTGCAGGAATTTTGAAGAGCATGGACTCCCTCAACTTCAACCACACAAATTCGGCAAGCAGAGGTTTCATTAATATCCTTTAAAAAGCAAAGCCTTGGAATATCGATATTAGCAAGACTTGCTGCTTCCATAATTGTCATATCGCTGGGAACACTAATAACGGTATCATTAATCGTAACTTTTACTTCTTTCATAGTTCCCTCCTAAGCAGTAATTATGGCATGAGTTGGGCATGCAAGCGCACAGGCACCACATTTAATACAAACATCCGTATTAATAATGTGTTTTTCTTTAACCTTACCTGTAATAGCTTCTACTGGACAATTGCGTTTACATTTACCACAACCAATGCAATCATCATTAATATAGTATTTAATTAAGGCTTTACAAACACCAGCTGGACATTTTTTATCGACCACATGAGCAATATATTCATCTTCGAAGTGTTCCAGGGTTGACAAAACAGGATTGGGAGCACTTTGACCTAACCCACAAAGGGCTGAGTCTTTGACCGAATGAGCCAGACTCGATAACATATCAACATCCTTCAATGTTCCTTGACCATTGATAATCTTTTCTAAGATCTCGAGCATTCGCTTGGTACCTTCTCGGCATGGGGTACATTTTCCACAAGACTCATCAACGGTAAATTCTAAATAAAAACGGGCAACATCCACCATACAGTTATCTTCATCCATGACAATCATTCCACCTGACCCCATCATCGAACCAAGGTTTACTAAAGTATCATAGTCAATAGAAGCATCAAGGTGTTCTGCGGTCAAGCATCCACCACTTGGTCCACCTGTTTGGACGGCTTTAAATTTCTTCCCGTTAGGAATTCCACCACCAATATTAAAGACTACTTCTCTCAATTTGGTTCCCATAGGAATTTCCACTAATCCCGTATTATTTATCTTACCACCTAAAGCAAAAACTTTAGTTCCTTTCGATTTTTCGGTACCAATCGAGGCAAACCATTCTGCCCCTTTTCTAATAATTCTGGGAATATTAGCTAAAGTTTCAACATTGTTAATTACTGTTGGCTTATTCCATAAACCGGCTTCAGCTGGATATGGCGGTTTATTTCTTGGCATCCCTCGTTCGCCCTCAATGGAAGCAATTAAAGCTGTTTCTTCTCCACAAACAAAAGCTCCTGCTCCTAAACGGACTTCAAGGTCAAAAGAAAAGCCGCTGCCAAAAATGTTTTCCCCGAGCAACTCATATTCATAAGCTTGTTTAATAGCATAATTAATTCTTTCTACTGCGAGTGGATATTCAGCCCGCAAATAAATATAGCCTTGAGATGCCCCAATGGCATAACCACCAATAACCATCGCTTCAATGACCGCATGTGGATCTCCTTCTAAGATTGCACGGTCCATAAAAGCTCCGGGGTCGCCTTCATCAGCATTACAAATAATATACTTAATATCACTCTTATTATTGCGAGCATATTTCCATTTTAAGCCAGTTGGAAATCCGCCTCCACCTCTTCCTCTTAGGCCTGATTTAATTAGTTCTTCAATAATATCTTCAGGCGTCATTTCCATTAAAGCTTTATATAGACCAAAATAACCATTACGAGCAATATACTCTTTAATATTTTTCGGATTAATAATTCCCGTATTTTTTAATACTCTTCGTTCTTGCTTAATATGAAAATTGGCTTCTTGATATTCAATTACCTTTTGTTCTTCTTCTGGAGTAATATCACCTAAAACGAGGCGTGTTACTACCTTTCCTTTTAACAAGTGACTCTGACAGATTTCGTCGACATCCTCTACCGTTAATGAAGCATATACGACACAATCAGGATAAACAATCACAACTGGACCTTTATCACAAAAACCGAAACAAGCGTTTGTAAAAAGACTGACGCTTTTTTCTAATCCGTATTCATTAATCTTTTTGATGAATTCTTCTTTGATTTGGGTGGAACCTAAACATTGACAGGCATTGCCTTCACAAACAACCACTTGAAAACGAATCATTCAAAATTACCTGCTTTCTTATGTTTTACTAGTAATAAATCTTCCACCACAAATCCTTTCAAAATATGACGATTGATAATTCTTTCCGCATCTTCTGGTTTTACTTTACAATATGTAGTTCTTGTGCCTTTGGAATTATATATTTCCACAATCGGCTCTAAGGCGCATTCACCGATACACCCTACTTCCACTATTTCCACATTCTTTAAAGAAGTGAGATTTACTTCATGAACCAAGGCATCATAGACTTCCTTGGCTCCAGCGGTTATCCCACAGGTAGCCATACCGACAATAATTCGAAAGTGATTCTTTTTCTTGCGAAGGTTATCCTTAAAATTACTTTCGGATCTAATCTTTTCTAAATCTGCTAATGTAATCAAAATAAAGTACCTCCTCTCCCCATTTACTTACTTTCTTCTTTTAATAAATCTTCAACGACACTTCGTATGGTCTTGGAAGTAGCATTCCCATAAACTTTTCCATCAATCGTTAATACTGGTGCTAGTCCACAAGCACCGATGCAACGAGCGGCAGCTAAAGTAAAATTACCATCAGGAGTCGTTTCACCCGGTTTTATTTTTAAGGTACTACATAAAGTGTCAAGGATTTCTTGTGATTTACGAACATAACAAGCTGTTCCCATGCAAACATTAATGATGTGTTTCCCTTTTGGCTCTAGTGAAAAATGAGAGTAAAAAGTTACTACCCCATTAATTTTGGAAACAGATTCATCTAGTTCCTCAGCAATTATCTTCTGAATAGGAATTGGAATACATCCAAAGATTCTTTGGGAATCATGCAAAGTTGGCATTAATGGGCCTGGCTTTTGCTTGTGTTCAGAGATTCTTTCTTTAAGTTCTTGAATTTGTTCTTCAGTAATAAGATATTTCATGGCATATTACTCTCCTTTATTATGTATTTATATATTGACAACATGTTTATAACGGGAATAGCCAATCCCTATATTGTAATAACCCTCTTAAAAACTCCTTTCATTATCAGTAAAAAAAAGAAAGAAATAGAAATTATAATAATCTACATATAGTTATCTTTATTATAATTATAATATATTATTATGGAATTAAAAATGAAAATCTAATGAAAACGTATTCTGGTAAAATTATAAAAAACCAAAAAAATTTTAATAGCTAAAAAAGTAACAAGGTTTTTATAAAAAATAGTGCTAAGATTTAATAAAAAAAAGCCAAATGCATTAGACTTTTTTTGAACGCTATTTTCTTAAACCTTTTTTTGTGAAAAACCAGTTGAGTTCTAATTGAAAAATTAAATATGCATAATAACATATTATTCGTTTTACATAATAAATATTTTATGAAATAGAACATTTTGAAAACCCAGATGGTATTAATAAAAAATTTGTTACTGAAGATATGTATATGAGTATTAGAATTACATAGTTCAGCATAGCTTAACACAATTTATAAACTTGAAATCCTTTAATTTCTATGATACAATAAAATCGGTTTCCATTTTTTTGGAATTAATATAGCTAAAAAATAATTAAAGAAGGAGGATATGTTATGAAAGGGTGGCAGTTTACAAACACTAATGTTCCACTAAAATTGGTTGAAAAACCTGATCCGGTAGTGAAACCAGGATTCGTCATTATCGAGGTTAAGGCAGCTGGATTATGTCATTCTGATGTTGCCGCTTTAGAAGATCCAGGCTGGATAGGTATCATCACCGCACATCCTATGTATATGGGGCATGAAAATGCAGGTGTTATCATCGAAGTTGGTGAAGGCGTCGAAGGATTCAAAGTGGGAGATAGGGTAGGGGTTGCTCCCATATCTGCAAAACTCAGCGCCGAGACTGGACGTTCTTGGGCAATCGGATATCAATGTGACGGCGGTTATGCCGACAAATGTATGGTTCCCGTTGATTGCCTCGTTCCACTACCTGATAATGTGAGTTTTGTAGAGGGGGCAGCAGCTACTGATGCTGGCATGACCTCTTATCATGCTTTGTATAAAGCTGGAGGTGCCAAACCAGGTATGAAAGTAGGTATTATAGGAATAGGCGGATTAGGACAGTTTGCTGCAGGCATGGCACTGATTGATAATTGTGATGTATATGCTTGCGATATCAGCCCTGAAGCACGAAAATTAGCTGAGGAAATGGGTATCAAAAACATCTATAAAAATGTTCTAGATTTAGCACCCGCTAAGTGTGAGGTAATAGTTGATTTTGCTGGATTTGGTCAAACCACAGCCGATGCCTTAGAGGCTGTAGCCCCTGGTGGCAAAGTTGTAGTTGTTGGTATGGGTAGATTAGAATCTAAAATCAATACTAGATCATTAATCCTTAAAGAAGCCAAACTTGTTGGCAGTTGTGGAGGAACTGCCGAAGATATTAAAGAAGTATATGGTTACTTTACTACTGGTAAACTCAAACCGCTGCTTCACGAGATTTCTTTTGATGAAATCCCTGAAGGGTTAGAAAGACTGCGCCGTGGAGAAATTAAAGGACGTTTAGTAGCAGTTAGATAATTTTGACAATAAATATTTAAGTGATTAAAGCGGGTCTGTAAAGCGTTTTCTGTGTTTTTTTACTTTTCTTTCTAACAGAATCTCAGAATCAACTTCAAAAGTAATAAAACAAATCTCAAACCGTCTTTCGAAATATGCAAATTGTTTATTGCGAGAATCCTACCATAGCCATTTCCTCTATATTTTTATTATAATTCATCAGTAAATTTCATGACAGGTATTTTTTAAATGAAACAATTCCAAAAAGAGCGTTGACAATGTCAGCGCTCTTTTATATTGACTATTCTTTTTGTTTGATACGATTCCATAGCTTTTTCCATCGTTAAAATAACGGCCAAAGCCAGATCTTTGTCCTCGTCTTCTGTTATGCCATTGGCGATATGATTCGCAAGCAATTCATAAAAACGATAATGCTTACCCTTAAGCAATGGGATGTTTTCTTCCTCATCCGTAGATGTTTTAAATACACTTCTTAAATTGGTTTCCTGATAAATGTTTTCCGGCTTCACGTTGACCGAATCGGGATAATCGAAATCATATTTTATGTAACTACCTTTCGTCCCAATTAAGTGCAGTCTCGGCCTCAGTTCGCGTTCAAACATATCCGCTCCGACAAATGCCGTCAAAGTTGGATAATACATGATGAGTTCAAAATGATCGTCAACAACCGAGCCTTCACGCTCATAAAAGAGATTCAAAAAGACCGCTTCCGGAAGCCCGAATAAAGAAACCGTATGATGGACAAGATGCGGTGCCAAGTCATAAAAGAGGCCTCCCATCACAGTTTTCTTGAACCGCCAGTTGTCGCCAATTTCCGGTCTGTAGCGAGAAAATCTTGTAGAAAAGGAAACAATTTTCCCGAAATCCCGTTTTTTCATTAAATCTTTTAAAGTTAGAATATCACCGTCGTATTTACGGTTGTGGAAGACACGTAAAATCAAATTTTTCTCTTCCGCAAGTTTAAACAGTTCCAAAGCTTCTTCATGTCTTTCCACAAACGGCTTCTCGCAGACGACATGCTTCCCACGCAAAAGAGCATCTTTTGTATAGGAATAATGAACATCATTGGGAGCGGTGATGACAACCAAATCAATTTCCTCATCAGCCAAGATTTCTTCATAATCAGAAACAATTTTCACGTCGGGACATAAAGCTTTCAAATCATTACGATTTTTTTCGCTTCTGGTTTGAACCAACTTCAAATGATAACTGGAATTATTCATTAATGCCGGCAAATGAAATTCCCGGCCGGACATTCCGTATCCAACTAAAGCCGCATTGATTTTGCTCATTGCAATTGCACCTCTTTCTCTGAATAAACTAAAATTTAATTCTCAAATAAACTCAACAAAAAATCTTATTCTTGACACACCACATTTTTGGGCGAATTTTA
>DUTX01000031.1 GCA_012841865.1 Acholeplasmataceae bacterium
GAGCCATTTTTGTCGGAAAAATAAATGATTTTAAAAATTGCAAGATGTTCATATAAACTCCATTCTACTAATCAAATCTTGATTAAATTTTGCTTTATTATATCATATTCGTGCTTTTTGAACAAGAATTTTCGTTTAACGTATTTGTTCTGCTTTTAATAATTCCTCGGTTCTGATAACCGCATTATCATAATCCGGATAATTGATATTAACCAAAATTTCATAATTCAGTGCTTTAAGAATCGTCAAAGCCTTACTGTATTCTTCAAGACCGTTATTGATGAAAGTTCCGTTCAGTTTATATTTAACGAGAGTACCCAGATTAATTTTTTCCAGTTTCTCATAATTAACATTGATTTTTAATTCATAAAGCGAAATTCCGCTTAAGATCTTCTCAAAGTGAGGAGCACAATCGTCAATGCAAAGCACAATCTTTCGGTATTTTTCAATATCATTTTTGGTGAAAAAATCATCTTTTAAAAGCAAATCAAGGGTTGCGCAGGAAATATGAAGATAAAACCTTCCTTCGCGCTTTACATCAATTGCTTTCAAGAGCGATTTAAGCAACAATTTTTCAGTCGAAATTTTAATCTTTAAATCCAAAGCTTCAGAAATATTTTCTTTCGGATTGAGTCCCGGAATATTATATCTGACTTCATACGCAGGATAATTATCCTTTGTCTTAAGTTTTAAGAAGAGCAATTCTAAAGTCTCAAACTTCAGTTGTTCTAAAACACAGGCATTAATAGCTTTTTTCTTTAAATAGTGTTTATGAATATCATCATTAAAGATTTGATAACGATTAGAAGTATTTAAGCTAATTTCTAAAAACTCCTCAATTTCTTGAAAGTTATAAGTATCGCGCGGGAACCGGACGACAGCAGCTTTTAAATCAAAATGAACCGCCGTATTTTCATAGATGATGCCCTGATCGGCAATTCCGAGAATAGTTTTTATTTTTCGGTCAATAACTCTCTGATCGTTTATTTCTAAAACTGAAATAAACCCGCCGTCATTAAGCAAGAATGTTTTTTCAGAAAAATGTTCTTTGACTAATCGGTAAATATAGTTAATAACCCGCTCGTATTTTGGGCCCGTCAGCTCTTTGTCCTCTAAGATGAATTTAGAAAAAGTACATTTAAATTCTAAATCATGAGTCTTTTCCGAAAGCTCCTCAAAATAGTTTCGATAGTCTTCTTCTTTTAATATTATACCCGATTCTTCATCGCTTAAAAGCACTTCATTGCCAAGTTTACCGATAATGCCGATATAAAACTTGATGACGCCTTCTTTTGAAATATAGGGTCGGGCTTTATCGGAAATCAATACTTCTTTTTCGCCGATCCGAATCCGGTATTCAAGATTATAAGGTTCGCCGCTTTCTACAAACTTATCAATGTTTACATATATCTTTAAGTCGTCTTCATTAATATTAGCTTCATAATCAGTCTTAGAAATATTACTTTCCTGTTGTAAGAAGCTGGCTAATTCTTCCGAAAACATTATTTTTCTCGTTTCGGGCTCCATAAAATAAATGCCTTCTTTTAAATCCGCTGTCATTGCTTGCATAATGGCTTTTTGGGAGCGGATGTTTTCCTGATAGAAGAGACTGACAAGTTTAAATTCAAGCATCTTGGTAGCTATTTTAAGATTTAAACTATTTTCTTGATCAATCAAGGAAGTTTCATCAGAAAAGAAAACCGCACAACCAAACATTTCTTTTTCCATATTTAAAGGAATTGCCAGAATGGCTTTCACTCCCTCTTCCGCATAAGACTTTTCTGTAATCAGATTCTTCACCGGAATCGGGGTTTCATTAAAGTCTAAAGCAACTTCATGGTTGGTAGAAATCAACATTTCTACAATCGTTCCGGAAAGATTATTGAACGAAAATTCACGTTCATAGAGACGTTGTTTTTTATAATTGTAAGTTTTAACCATATTAAAGTTATTGAGGAATCCGGGTATGACTTCCAAATCCCCTTTAGTTAAAACCACATATAAAGCTTCATCAAAGTTAATTAATTCTTCGATGGATTTGGAAAACTCCAACAAACATTCGCGTTCGCTCTCATTTTTTAAAGCTAAGTTGGAAATATTGATTGTCTTTTCAACCTTAGCAACCAAATCTCTGATTCGGCTTAAAACTTCTAAGTTTTTATCGTCTTCACTGGTTTCATTGATTATGTTTTGATCGGTTTTTTCAATTTCATTTTCCAAAACTTCAATGGCTTTTAAAAGCTGTTTTAAATCTTCGCGAACGTTCTTGTTCTTCAAAATAAAAATCTTCAGATAATTTTTATAATAATCCTTTTTAATGTAGAGATCATTGCTTTTTTCGACTGATTTCAGATATTTAATACTGACACGATAAGCTTCGTCGTATAAATCCATATCGATTAGAAGCGAAATATATTCGTTAGCAATACTTAAATAATCATCGGATAACTGATTTAGATTTTTGAAAATATCCTGAAAGCTTTGTTTAGCTAGCTTATGATTATTCTCTAAAACATAGAGTTTTGCATTCAAATATTCACAATATGTAATTCCCTCTTCGTCATTTAACTTATAGACCAATGTAATACATTCATTTAAGGTGTTTTTCGCTTCCGCAACCATCATTTGGTCAATGTAAAGTTTGGTCATGTTACTTAAGGTGAGGGCTTTTAAGTTATCGTTCGGATAATTATTTAAAATGGCTTTTAAGTTCATCAAAGCTTTTTCTTTTTGATTGAGCTCCGCATAAATATAAGCCATTTCCAAATACCAACGATTTACTTCATCGATATTGTCTAAATCGATAACTTTACTTTTCATAAAGGCATAACGATAAGCACTTTTATAGTTCTTCTTCTGGATTAAAATATAAATCGCCCGTTCCAAAAAGGAAATATAAATCTTCTTAAAAACAATACTATCGATATTATTGATGTTTTTAATACAAATATTTAAAGCATCATCAAAAAGATTCTCATTAATATATATGTCAATAATCAAGATATCGCATAAATAAAGATACTCTTGATTCATTTCGATGATGCATTGGTTTTTCAAATCGACGATTGTTTTGAAGTCGTCAAGAGTAAGGTCCTTTTTGGTTAACTCATAATACACTTCTTTAATATTCATCGTTTCTACCTTCCCATCATATTCTGGATTTATTATACCATAAGAGCAGAAAATTTTAAACCCTTTTTCCAAAACACGGAAAAAGGGTGTTTATTAAATTAATACATTACGCCTTCCAACTGATAGTGGAGTTCTTTTAGTTCACTATCGGTTAAACTGTTTAAGTCGATGTTTTTATCAATCTTATATTTTTTAATCAAATATTCCCTGCCTTCTGTAGCAAGCATCTCTTTTATATTTCCAATCACATCTTCTCTTGGTAAGATATTGCATGCCATTAGTTCAATCCAGTGGATTTTATTAATTTCCGGTTCAAAATGTTTGTAAAATTGTTCCAAATATTCTTCAATAAATTCGTCCAAATCATCATTACAGATGTATTTAATAACAAGGTCTAGTTGCATGTCTTCAAGCAAGGAATTCCATTCATTCTTTACATCCTTAAAAGAGCATTGATAACCATCATTGTAATCATAATCTTCCAAATCAAATTCATAGCACAAATCATCAAAATAGAAATCGATGAAGTCATTAGCGTTATTAAGGCCGTCAATTTTAAACAGCACATCAATTTTTGCTTCGGTCTCCATTTTTGAGAATACATACATTACCTGTTGTAATTTAATTATTTGTTCGTATTCTGATTCGGTCATTACTGCAATATTATTCATTGTAAATTTCCTCACAATAATATTTTCTAAAATAATTATACCATTTTTTTAAATTTTTCAAATATTTTTAGTTAAAATTCTATTTAGATTTTTTTCGAAATAGGTCTTGAAATATTGAATCTTTTAACTTATAATATAAGCAGGTGAATAAAGAGAGGTAAAATTATGTTTAACAGTAATATTTTTACGGCTCTAGCAGATCCGGTCAGACGCGAAATCTTAAACTTACTTAAAAAAGGGAAACTTTCTGCAGGAGAAATTTCCGCAAATTTTAATCTCTCTCGGGCGACAACATCATATCATTTAAGCAAACTAAAGGAAGCAGATTTAATTCGGGAAAGTAAATATAAAAACTTTATTTATTATGAACTCAATATGTCGATTTTAGAGGAATTAATCCTTTGGTTTAAACAATTTGGAAAGGAGAAAAAGAATGAAAAGTAAAAAAATCTTTAATTTAAGTTTAGTTATGTTAGGGCTGGCTTTTCTGATTGTCATTATTAGTTTGGTTTTTATGCCGGACACGGTTCCGATTCATTATGATCTTAAAGGAAATATCGATAACTATGGCAGCAAATTTCTTTTTTTGATTATGCCAACAAGTGCGCTGTTTATCTGGTTTATTTTCCATCTTATTGCCAAGTTTGCTTTTAAAGATAATGAAGCAAATCAAAAGCAAATCTATCTTGCTTCAGCCTGTACAACTTTTGTTTTCATTGTCTTAGAAATTATTTTTAGTGCTTTAGCTTTTGTAAATAGTGATAAAAAGCCGATTGATAACCTCATTTATCCAATTTTAAATGTGGCACTGGGAATCTCCTTCATCATAATTGGAAATTTCCTGCCCAAACTAACAAAAAATAAACTAA
>DUTX01000032.1 GCA_012841865.1 Acholeplasmataceae bacterium
CCGTTATTTCATAGGGATTTAAGATGAAAGTTGGAAAGCAAAGCGTTCGCTTAGAAAATGTTTACTTGGGAGAAGCAGCGGTTGTAACCGGACCCAAGGAGAAAAACGGACCCCTGAATCGCTATTTTGATAAAAGCTATAATGATTTATATTGTAATGCGAAAACATGGGAGAAGGCCGAGATGCAGCTATTAAGCGATGCACTGGAAATTTGTTTGAAGAAAAACAATCTTGAAGTCTCTAATATTGATTATTTTGTCGGTGGGGATTTGAATAATCAACTCATCATCGGCAATTATGTTTTAAGAGATTATGACCTACCTTATCTTGGGGTATTTGGAGCCTGCAGTACCGCAACCGAAGCTATGATTGTCGGTTCTGCTTTAATCGAAAGTAATTTTGGTAAAAAGATCTTAGTCGGAACTTCCTCACATAATGCAACCTCGGAAAGACAATTTCGCTATCCGACCGAATATGGCGGTCAAAAACCCGACAGCATGACCTTTACGGTGACGGCGGCAGGGGTTGCCTTATTGACAGATGAGGTTACAGATATCAAAGTGACTGGCTTAACCGCCGGGAAAGTAATCGATGGTAAATTAAATGATCCCTTAGATATGGGGCGAGCAATGGCACCTGCAGCCTTTGATACCATCTATCAACATTTTGAAGATTTCAACGTCGGTCCAGACGCTTATGATTTAATTGTAACGGGCGATTTGTCTTATTACGGAAGAGATATGGTGGTGCGTTTATTTAAAGAAATAAATATCGAACTGAATGATAATTATAGAGATTGCGGTCTCTTGATTTATGACCGTGGGAATCAGGATGTCTTTGCGGGGGGATCGGGGTGCGGCTGTTGTGCAGCGGTAACTTTCGGATACCTACTTTCAATGCTTCGGGAGGGTCATTATAAAAAGATTTTGGTCGTTGCAACGGGCGCGCTCTTAAATGCAGTGATTACTGCCCAAAAAGAAACGATACCGGGGATTGCTCATGCCGTGGTACTGGAAAGGATGATTAAATGATCTTTATAAAAGCTTTTATAGTCGGCGGCTTAATCTGTGCTTTGGCACAGTTTATCATGGACAAGTTCAAATTGGTTCCAATTTATATTACTTCACTCTTTGTCTTTTTGGGAGCTGCCTTAGATCTTTTCAATGCCTATGATAAATTAATTGAATTCTCCGGTGCCGGAGCAAGTCTGCCGATTTCATCATTTGGACATTCAATCTTACATTCAGCTTTAGATAAAGCCGAAGAAGTTGGTTATATCGGCATCCTGACCGGCGTCTTTGACTTAAGCGCCGCCGGTATCGCTGCAGCAATTATCTTTGCTTTTTTCGGAGCGATTATCTTTAGACCGAAAGGTTGATTATGAAAATAACAACAAATTTTAATGAAAACATTGACTTTATTGAAAAAGGTATCGGACTTAGTGAATCTTATGATGTCGGCAGGCGTGAACTTAAGTTTTTTGAGAAAAGGATTAATCTCTATTTTTTAACCGGCATGGTTGACAGTTGGCAATTGATTGAGGTTGTCAACAGTATTCTTGCTCTTCCCCGCGATGAAGAATATTCCCCGGAACTCATTTACCAAAACCTTGCACATCATAATCTCACTTTGCTTGACGATTTAAACCAAATCATTGTTGAAATCTTAAACGGGATGGCGGTAATTCTCCTTGAAGATTCACTGCAAGCAATTTCAATCGATGTGAGAAGTTATCCGAATCGCTCGGTTGATGAACCGGATATGGAAAAGGTTATCCGCGGAGCTCATGACGGTTTTACAGAAAACTTTCATATTAATATCCAGCTTTTGCGGAGAAGAATTAAGGATAGCCGGCTCAGAAACAAGTTGTTTTTGATTGGTGAAGAAAGTCCGACCTATGTGTGTTTGGTTTATTTAGAAGGTGTTTGTGATGAATACCTTTTAAAGAAAGTTAAAGAGAGACTAGATACCGTCAAGACGGAACATTTAATTATGACCGATAAAGGTTTAGAAGAGATGATAATCCGCCGTAAAAAACTTAATCCCTATCCTTTAGTCAGGTATACAGAAAGAGCGGATACGGTTGCGATCCATCTTTACCAAGGGATGTTTGCGCTCTTTGTTGATACATCGCCATCGGTCATTCTCGCTCCAGCAACAATCTTTGACCATATGATGCATTTTGAAGAGTACCGACAAACTCCGGTAGCGGGAACTTATCTAAGATGGATTCGCTTTTTAGGAATTTTTATCTCCATTTTCTTGACACCGATCTGGTTGATATTAGTGAGAAATGATTATTTGCCGGGAATCTTGGAGATGCTCACTCCGGATGCGGAAACGAAAGTTAATATTTATCTCCAGGTTATCGCTGCAGAAGTCGGCGTCGAGTTTCTGCGTTTGGCTTCGATTCACACACCGAATTCCTTAGCAACTTCCATGAGTTTGATTGCCGGGTTTTTGCTTGGGGATTTTGCGGTAAATGTTGGGCTCTTTTCGATTCAGACTGTGCTCCTGGTTGCTATCAGTGCCATCGGGACTTATCTGACGCCCAGTTATGAACTGGGACTTGCTAATAAGATTGCGAAAATGCTATTTATTGTAGCAATTATCTTTCTTGATTGGTATGGTTTTGTCATCCTCTTTCTAGTTTGGATTATCTATTTGATAAGGTTAAAATCATTTGGTAAACCTTACCTTTATCCTTTAATTCCCTTTAATTTTCGTAGATTTATTAAAATCTTTATCAGATTTCCATCAAAAAATAAAGTAAAAAACAAACGGAGGTAATTATGCCAAGACTAAAATGCGGTGTCGATACCTGTACGTATTGGCACGAACAATATTGTGTGCGGGACGGAATTCTTGTAAAAGGGGAAACGGCGCTTTCCGAAGCCGAAACCAAATGTTCAAGTTATAGATTTGGTGACCGGAAAGCTACGGACCGTTCTTATAAATTTGAAATTGGAAAAATCGGTGATCCAAAGTTTTTGGATGTAAATTGTGAAGCGGTGTATTGTGTTTATAATAAACGCAGGATTTGTCATGCTGAGGATATTAAGATTGACGGTTCTCGCGCAAGAAGGTCCAGCGAGACTTTTTGTTCAAGTTTTGATTTGAAAAAATCCTCTGTTTGAGGATTTTTTACTTTACTTCACAAGCGCTCTGCTCTCTTTTTCGTTGATATAATCGCACAATTTTGGTATAATATTACAAAGGTGAAAATATGAGTAAAATAAGTTTTTGTGCTTTGGGAGGACTTGGCGAAAACGGAAAGAATATGTATGTCATTGAAGTTGACAAAAAAATATTCATTCTTGATGCCGGTCTTAAAAATCCCAGTTTTGATTTATACGGCATTGATGCTGTTATTCCCGATATAACCCATCTTCTTGAAAATAAAGATAGAATCCAAGGGATTTTTTTATCACATGGCCATGATGATTTTATCGGGGCTGTCCCCGAGTTATTGAAAGAGATTAATGTCGGTGTTTTCGGCACCCATTTTACAATGTCCCTTGTTGAACATGCATTAAGCGAAGCGGGAATGAATATTGCTGATTACAGGCTTTACCGGATCAATGCCAGCAAAGTTTTAAAGTTCGGGAATGTCTCCGTCCATTTTTATTCTACAAGTCATAGCATTCCGGAATCTCTTGGGATCGCGATTAAAACCGAAGATGGAGCTTTAGTCTATGCCCCCGATTTTACTTTCGCTTCCAATACCGATCCTCGCTACCAAACATCATTCGGTAATATAATCGAGATCGCCAAAGACGGCGTTCTCGCCTTATTTTCAGAAAGTCTTGGCGCCGTAAATATTGGCCGTGCTTCGAATGATTACCAATTGATACATCATGTTAACGAAATCCTACAAAGTTCAAAACGAGTGATTTTTTCGATGTTTTCGACCGAATTACAGCGGATTCAGAAGATTGTCAATCTTTGTGTACAAAATAACCGCAAAGTGGCCATTATCGGTAAGAAAGCTCAGAAAACCATTAATATCGCGATGAGTGAAGGTTATCTCCATATTCCGGAAGAAAATCTGGTAACCTTAAAATATATGACCGAAGAGAACAGAAACGATGATGAGAATCTCGCAGTCATCATTACCGGTATCCGCCATGAACCTTATTATACTTTGCAGAGAATGTGTAACGGGGTGGACAGGCTCATCGAAATCAAAGAAGATGATAATATCATCATTATCTCCCAACCGACAACCGGGACCGAAATTATGGCCCAAAAGACTACGAGTCTCCTTCATCGCCATAATGCCAAGGTAACGGTGATTCCAAAATCAATGTTGATGTCATCCCATGCTGATAGCGAAGATCTAAAAATACTTTATAATATCTTAAAACCCAAATATGTAATTCCGATTGTTGGCGAGTATCGTCATCAGTATATGCAGAAGCGGATCTGTCTTGAAGCGGGATTTAAAGAAGAAAATGTTATACTGCTTGATAACGGTACGAAAATCACTTTTGAAAACGGAAAATTGCTCTCAACACAAGAAAAAGTCCAAGTCGGTGACGTTTTGGTTGATGGTTCCTTTGTAGGCGATATTAACGAAGTCGTCTTAAAAGACAGAGAAATGCTTTCTCAAGACGGAATTCTTTTGGTTGCAACCAGCATCGATGCCCGGCTAAAGAAAATTGTTGCTGGTCCGACCGTGGTTTTAAAAGGCTTTATGGTTGGTGAAACTGCTGAGGAAGTCTCAAGCGCAGTTGAAACTATTACAGAAAACATTATTGATGATTATTTTAAGAAACGTTACATTGATTGGAGCGATTTGAAAAATAAGCTGAAGGAAGCCATCAATAAAGAGGTCTTCCGGATGACAAAGAAAAACCCCATTATAATGGTAACTTTAATAGATGTAGAATCAAAGAAAGAGTAGAAGTATATGAAAAGAATGAAAAGTTACGAAATCAGACAAATGTGGCTTGATTTTTGGAAAAGCAAAGGCCATGATATTATCCCGAGCGCATCTTTAGTTCCGGTTAACGATCCTTCGCTTTTATGGATCAATGCCGGTGTTGCGCCCCTGAAAAAGTATTTTGACGGTCGGGAAATCCCTGCCAACCGACGGATGGCGAACTCACAAAAGTCGATTCGCACCAATGATATTGAAAATGTCGGTCGCACTGCTCGTCATCATACTTTTTTTGAAATGCTCGGTAATTTCTCTATTGGTGATTATTTTCGAAAAGAAGCTTTAACCTGGGCTATGGAAATCCTGACCTCACCAAAGTGGTTTGGATTTGATTTGAACCGACTTTATTTTACGGTCCACCCGAGTGATGATGAATCGAAAAAACTTTGGCAGGAACTTGGGGTTGCAGAGAACCATATCGTTGAACTTGAAAGTAATTTTTGGGAAATCGGTGAAGGACCATGCGGACCAAATACAGAAATCTTTTATGACCGCGGACCGAAGTATGATCCCGATAATTTAGGAATACAGCTCTTAGAACAAGATTTAGATAACGACCGTTATATTGAAATTTGGAATATAGTCTTCAGTCAGTATAATGCGGAAGCAGGTAAAAAACGCAGTGAATATCGCGAGCTTCCGAGTAAAAACATCGATACCGGTATGGGACTTGAGAGAATGTGTTGTGTGCTCCAGGAGACGGAAACCAATTATGAGACCGATCTCTTCCTGCCGATTATCGAAGAAACAGAAAGACTGACTCAGGTAAAATACCTTGGCCAGATGGCTTTTAAAGTTATTGCTGATCATGTTCGCAGTGTTGTTTTTGCGGTGGCAGACGGTGCTATTATCAGTAACGAAGGCCGCGGTTATGTTTTAAGAAGGATACTTCGTCGGGCTGTGCGTTTTGGACGGAAGCTCGGCATGAACGAAGCTTTCATGTATAAGCTTGTACCTGTGGTTGCGGAAATCATGAAAGAGCATTACCCTTATCTGCTTGATAAGGTGGAAGATATTCAAAAAATTATCCGCTTTGAGGAAGAAAAATTCCTCCAGACATTAGAAGCGGGTGAAAAGCGACTTGTTGATTATATTAATAACGTAGACGAAAAAATCGTCTCCGGACCGACTGCCTTTTTGCTTTATGACACTTTCGGTTTTCCATATGAATTAACCGTTGAGGTTGCTTCCGAACATGGATTTAAAGTTGATGAAGAAGGATTCTTAACGGAACTTGAAAAGCAAAAAGAAAAATCTCGAGCTTCGCGCTCTGATGAACAATCGATGGTTACCCAAAACGAAGCAATGCTTGCTTTTACTGAGGAAAGTAATTTCATCGGTTATGATGTTTTAGAAGCGGAAACAGAAGTTATCGCTCTCTTTAGCGAAGGAGTACGAGTAAAAGAAGCAAGTGGCGAAGTTTTGGCTGTGTTTAAAGAAACTCCGTTTTATGCGGAAGCGGGTGGTCAAATTGGAGACCGTGGCTTTCTGAAATTAGCAGGTAAGCAATATAAAATTACAGACACTACAAAATTACCGAACTTTCAACATGCATCTTTAGTACAATTAGGAAAAGAAAAAATTCGGGAAAATGAGCAAGTAAAACTAATAGTCGATCCCGATTTCCGAAAGCATGTTATTAAAAATCACTCCGCAACGCATCTATTAAACGAAGCATTACGGAGAGTAATCGGTAAACACGTCAGCCAACAAGGCTCCTATGTCGGAAATGAATTTCTCCGTTTCGACTTTAACCATTATTCGCTACTGACAAACGAGGAAATACTTGCGGTCGAAGCTTTGGTTAATGAGAAAATTAATGAAAATCTAAAAGTTGAAATTAAAGAAATGCCGTTTTCGGAAGCAAAAAAACTTGATGTTCAAGCTGTCTTTGGTGAAAAATACGGCGATATTGTCCGGGTTGTTGACATGGATTTCTCTAAAGAACTCTGCGGAGGTTGCCATGTTAAGGAAACCGGTGAGATCAAGCGATTTGCTATTCTCGGTGTGGAATCTAAAGGCTCTGGAATTTACAGAATTGAAGCCGCAACAGATGCAAGAATAAAACCGGAGCTTGCTCGCACTTTAGCGGGTATTGAACAAGAAATCAGTGATTTAAGGTCAAAAATTCAATCCCTGCTTGAAGAAGCAAAAGCTGAAGGCTTAGATGTCGGTTACGAAGAAATAGAAATCTCACCCGTAACTGAGTCTTACCAAACGGTTATTAACCGACGTAAAGAAGTGCAGTTATTGCAGGAAAGTGCGAAAGAATTAGATAAGAGAATTCAGAAAGCCAAGAAAGAAAGAAACGTTATTGCTTTGGAAGATTATTTACAAAATAACTTGACAATCAAAGATTATAATGTTTTAATAAGTAAGACTTATGGTTTGGAGTCTGATGTTGTAAAGGATTTAGCTGATCGTTTGGCCGATAAACTTAATCCTGGCGTTGTTTTCCTGGCTAATCTTATGGAAAATAGGATTGTCTTTATCTGCAAGAATAAGATTGATAAGCTTAATGCCGGGAAACTTGTAAAAGAGGCGGCTGTCATTACCGGTGGAAACGGTGGCGGACGCAGTGATTTTGCACAAGCAGGTGGAAAAGATCCGAGTAAAATTGACTTGGCGCTGCAAGCGATCAAGGAGCGGATTGAAAACGAATTATGAAAATCCTCGGTTTAGATCTTGGTTCGAAAACCTTAGGAATGGCGATAAGTGATTCCTTAGAAATTATTGCAAATCCAATCGGAACCGTCCGCTTTTCGGAAAACGATTTGCAGGCAGCATTAATGGCAACCAAAAAGGTTGTAAAAGAACATGATGTCAAGAAAATCGTCCTCGGTCTTCCCAAACATATGAGCGGTGATATCGGCGTTCAGGCTGAATATTGCCTGGAATTTAAAAAGATGTTGGAAAAAGAATTAAGTTTGGAAGTGGTGATGATTGACGAAAGACTGACCTCGCAAATGGCAGAGCGGGTCATGCTTAAAGCCGATATCAGCAGAAGCAAACGCAAGAAAAATGTTGATAAACTGGCAGCAACCATCATCTTACAAACTTATCTCGATATCCACTCCAAATAAAAACCATAATGCGATTAAGAAAAGGAGATTAATTATGGAAAAAGAAAATCGTTTAACCTTCATTGACGAAGACGGGAATGAGGTATTGTGTGAAATCCTCTTTACTTTCGAGTCGAAAGAATTCAACAAAAACTATGTCTTATTTTATCCTGTCGGCGGGGATGAGGACGAGATTGAAGTGATGGCTGCCTCCTATATTCCTACCGAAGACGGTGAAGGCGAACTGCAGGCTATTGAAACCGCGGAAGAATGGCAGATGATCGAAGAAGTGCTTGATCAGTTCAGCGAAGATGAAGACTTTGATGATGAAGACTTTGATGATGAAGAATGTGATTGTGAAGATGAAGATGATGACCATGATTGCGATTGCGGTCATTAAAAACTAGCCTCCAGAATCGGAGGCTTCAGACCGTTGACAAATACTGTCTTCATAATACCAATTCATTGAAAAAGCTGCCTTATCTACTTAAAATGGGCAGCTTTTTTAAATATCTGATTAAAATGAGCTTAAGCACACGTACTTTTTTCCCTCTTTTGCTCCATTTTATCAAGCAAGAGGGCTAGTTTTTTGATGTTATAGCATGCATAAAGAAGGCACCGGTAATTAAAGTTCTTTTCAAGACCCCGATACCTTGTATAACGCAAGCCGTGATGTTCCTTCAATTCTGCGAACATCCTTTCAATGGATATCTTTCGTAGCTTGTATGTTTCTTTTCCTCTTGCGCTTAACCTTATCTCTCTTGTTGCTTCCATATAAGAAGCATATATGTGTCTTGTGACGGTCTTGCTTGAATAGTTTTTAAGGCATTCTTTTCTGAAAGGACAATCGCTGCATTCTTTCTTTGAAATCCGGTATTTTATATTGCCTTTTCTATCAATGTTTGTAGGATATAATAACTTCCCATTCGGACAAAGATATGCATCCTTTTCTTTTTGGTAAATGAAATCTCTTTTCCCGAATTTTACCCTCTTTCCTTTGGGTCTGACATAGGGAACCAATAAAGCTATTCCATGATCATGAAACATTTTGGCTATTTTCCCTGTGGCCATGCCTGCATCTCCGCAACCCGTTTCAGGATTATATCCTAAAAAGACATTTTCAAAAAACGAAGGAAAGGCCTTTGAATCATGAATGTTTCCGGGATTTGTTTCAAACCCTAAATGCCATCCGTTTTTATCACAGCTGCACATGTCCACATAAGCCAGTTGTCTTTCATGTTCGCCTTTAATAAACATTCCACAGTCCGGATCAGTCAGGCTTACCGTTTTCGTTACGGTTTTCCCCTCAATTACCTCCCCGGTCTCTTCATCAATGAAACACTCCGATTCCTCATCATCATACTCAAAAGAATCTTTTCCCATTTTCCTGCGAAACTCATTGATTTCTTCTTCCAAATCTTTTTGGTATTTATCAG
>DUTX01000002.1 GCA_012841865.1 Acholeplasmataceae bacterium
GCCATATTCTTGAACAATTTTCGTTAATTCAGTTTTAATTTCCGTTAAAATCTTGTTAATCATATTACACTCCAATTTCAATACTTAATTTTCCCGAAATTGAATTCTGTATTCTAAATTCGGAAATCCACAATACTTTTAAACATTATACCATAATTTTACACTAATTAAAAAGAAAATGAAAAAGTTGTTTTAAAAAACAACTTAATCAATCCATTTGTTATTAATTTAAATATTAACCCCAGATCATTTCCGCAAAATCCGGATTATCAATAAAGGGATTACGGTTACCTTGAATTGAATAGATTACTTCATTTCGGTTTTTTTCGAAATCATCAACGGGATCCTCACGATTCCATTTCAGTAAAACCGAAACTCTACCCATATATGGATTTTTGCCGTTATTGACTCGATCGTTCAATTCTAAATCAGGTTCGCCGCTCTTATCACCTTCATAACGGACCGCCATATAAAATATGATTCTTGCGACATCACCTTTATCTTCATCCCGAGGTTCAAAAGAATTGGAATCAACATAATTAAAAGTTGAACCCGGTCCGTAAGTGATTTCTAGTCTCGTACCGCCTTCATCGAAGTCAAGATTTCCGCGGCGATTATTGGCTGTCTTATTTGACGGTTTTAAATTATGGAGGTCGGAACCGGGAATGGAATTATTTGAAAAACCACCATGGCTTTTTGCCCAAACATGCTCGCGATCCCAAACATTAGCACTAATAAGTACACTTTTCGAAATACTTAGCCCAGAATAAAAAAGAATGAAGTTATTAGGATTGTTTGAATCCTCATCACTCTTCAACAGATGCTGTTTTGCGGAATCGTAACTCTGCTTATTATGATCATCAATTAAATCATGAAGAAAAGCTTTTAAAGACTCCCCAATTAAACCTTCAAACCCGTCATAATAAGCGGGGAGATCAATATCAGGTTTATCGCCGTTTCCAGGAGTACCCCCGTTTCCCGGTTTTTCTTCATCAATGGGTTTCTTCTCCGCCCGAGGAACTAAAAATGTAAATGTTAAAGAGTGTCTTTTGCCTTTAAAAGTCAAAGATGCATATAGCTCCACTTCTACATCCTCTTCCTGCCGTGCTAGTATTCCTTCGTTGCTTAAGACACTTGGGTTATTGCTCAGCCAACTGATTTTCACTCCGTCGATTGCTTCCGGAAGTTCCAATGATTCCGTAATCGTTTCTGTAGAAAATTCAACGATTAGCTCATCAGCAACAGTCTTTAGTTTGTTTCCTGCACAACCGCTAAACAAAAGCAACAAAGAAAAAAGCATTAATGACAGTACTTTTTTCATAACCTTCTCCTTTTCGACTTAATTATTATACCATAAAAAAGGTTGTTTTAAAAGATAAAAACTTTGGATTGTGGTATAATTAAAACGGTGAATGTTATGGGAAAAATCTTGGGATTGGTCCTGGAACTCAATCCTTTTCATAATGGACATTATTATTTTCTAAAAGAAGCAAAGAAACGAGTTAACCCGGAACTGACGATTGCGGTTATTTCCGGAAACTATACAATGCGTGGAGATGTTTCTGTCATTGATAAATTTACCAAAACCAGGCTTGCTTTGGCAGCAGGCATTGATTTGGTCTTTGAACTTCCTTTCTTGAGCGCAATTAACAGTGCTGATTATTTCGGCTATAATGCCGTGAAGATCCTTTCGGATTTAAAGATTACCAATCTTGCTTTTGGGGTCGAACTTGATAATCCGGAAAAACTTTTCCGTATGCAAGAGTTGATTGAACATGATAGTTTTCAAGAAGAAATCAGAAACGAACTTTCGAAAGGTCTATCTTATCCGACAGCAGCTTATAAAGCTTTACAGAAACTGACTAATGATTCAGAAATCATCGCCAACTTCACATTACCCAACAATACTCTTGCTATTCAATATTTAAGGGCATTAACTGAACTTAATAAAAATGTCAATGTGGAGCTGATAAAAAGGTTAGCGAATAATTATTACGACACAGAACTCACCGGAAAAATTTCAAGTGCGACTGCGCTTCGAGAATTACTTAAAAAGGGAGAAGACATCTTTGCTTATGTTCCGGATTTAGGCTTAAGTTTGGAATATTTAGACCAAAATAAAGCAGAAGAGCGGATGCTTATACTCTTAAAATATTTATTTGCTTTAAAAGACCAGGCAGAGTTTCAATATATTTGGGGTGTCAATGAAGGAATTGAAAAGCGAATCGCCGGTTTTATTGAGAAAGTATCTGATTATCAAAGTTTGGTTAGTAATATTCAAACCAAACGATATCCGCAAAATAAAATAAAACGTCTGCTTTTACATATACTAAATAACACAAAAAAAGAATTCGAAGGAAGGCGTTTATCATATCTTAGGATGCTTGGAAGCAATCAAAAAGGGCTTGAGTATATAAATAAGCTTCCGAGGATTATAAAAAGCCAAATCATTACGAGTTTTAAAAATCAAGAAAATAATCCATTAGTCGATTGTGAACTTTCGGCAACTAGTATTTATGGTATCCTTGCCGGAAGGCCGGAACTAACTATGGAAGAATATAAAATACCGATAATAATAGGAGGCAACAATGACAATTAATGAAATCCGCACTAGAATTGAAGCACTTGTAGATGAAGGAAGCGGGAAAACACTGAAAGATGCCAAAAGCATTAAACATATTGGGATTGACCC